>JBCCZX010000001.1:0-61137 GCA_039186735.1 Verrucomicrobiota bacterium
ACCCAATCCCAAATAAAGCCCCCGCAGAGAATTGTTTCGTTAGCGATTAGCTTCCAGTAGTCCTGAAAATTGCCGAGGCTATTTCCCATGGCATGAGCATATTCGTTCATGAGAAAGGGTCGTCCGGAAGGGTATGGGCCATGTTGTTCTTCATTTGAGTCTTGTCCCTGTTCCCCTTTTCGGGAGGCTTTGTTGGCAATATGTTCCTTGAGCCACTTCACGGTCGGATAGGTTTGGCTGTCTAAGTCGGCAGCCTTGTTCATATCGGCATATTGAATGACTCTTTTTTCAGGGTCGGCTTGTAGGCATGCTTTTCGCATTTCGAGAAAGGCCTTGCCATACCCCGCCTCGTTTCCGAGAGACCACATTTGAACACAAGGGTGTTGTCGGCTTCTGACGACCATTCGTTCCATCCGTTCGACGACCGCTTTGGTCCATTCAGGCTGATCTCCGGGTAGAACTCTCTTGTGATAGCTGAGTCCATGAGACTCAACATTCGCCTCGTCCATTACCAGCATTCCTATTTCGTCACAAAGCTCGTACCAGCGAGGGTCGGCAGGGTAGTGTGCATTGCGGACAAAGTTGACGTTGCCTTGCTTGAGCAAGATAAGGTCCTTGCGCATCAGCTCTTCTGTAACCGTGTAGCCGGAATGAGGATCGAACTCGTGCCGATTAACACCACGAATTTTCAGAGGTTTGCCATTGAACAAGAGGAGCGGTCCCTCAATTTCCAGTCTTCGAAAAGCAACTGGGACTTTATAAACGGAAACTAGTCGGTCTTTGTTTCGAACTTCAACAAAAGCGTGATAGACAGAGGGTGAATCTGGAGACCAGGGTTTTACCGGAAAACTCGTTGCTGATGAAACGATTTTTCCTTGAGGGTCTTTCAGAGTCAAAGTGACTTCAGGTTGACACTCTGCCAAGGGGGTATGATGGAGACGAATTTCCCCTTTTCCCGAGCGCGGATCAAATTTTGGTTCTACGTAAACATCCCAAATGCCGTCCTGAGGCAGAGTGGTTAGGAAGACGTCGCGATAAATGCCGCCCAGTCGCCAGAAATCCTGGTCTTCCAAGTATGAGCCGTCGCAGTATTTATAGACTTCGACTGCCAGCTGATTTTCTCCTTCTACGATGTGTTGGGTGATATCGAATTCAGCGGGAAGTCGAGAGCCTTGAGAGTATCCGATTTTCTCGCCATTGACCCACACGAACATGGCTGAGCTGACGCCTGCAAAATGGAGTAGAATGCGCTGACCTTGCCAAGGCTTTGGAACATGAAAACTTCTGACGTAGGAGCCTGTGGGATTTCGTTCCAAGTAAGTCGTGTAGGTTTTATCGGGTTCTCCCATGATGCGCGGCGGATCAACGTGGAAGGGGTAGATGCTATTGACGTAGATTGGAGTGCCGTAACCCTCTCGTTCCCATGTGGACGGAACGGGAATTTCATCCCAGTTTGTGACGTCAAAGTCCTTTTTGAAAAAGAATCTAGGCCTTTCTTCGGGTCGTTTGGCCCAGTGGAACTTCCACATCCCGTTGAGCGATTTGATCCAAGGAGAATTTCCGTATCGGTATTCTTCTGCAGAGGCTTGATCGGGACAAGGCCATGAGTTGCTGCGGGGAGGTAACTTGGAGATGCCTGTGATAGTTGGATCTTCGATCTCGGGGGGTACTGGAAGATCTTTCGCTTCGATATTACAGAGCCAGAGGAAAGAGAGGGAGAAGAGTGTTTTCAGATTGGGAAAATTGTTCGAGGCTCGGCGTATTGATTGGAATCGACTTTTAGAGAGTGTCGTTTTATTCAATCGATTTTTGGGGTGGCAGGTCATGCGTGTCTTGGCAAGAGCGTTGCGATTCAAGGGCTTTTTCGGGCCGTCGACTAAGCTGCCACTAATTGTTGCAATGCGATATGGGTAGAATTACCCACAGTTCATCTTGGTGTATGCCGAAAGAGCGAGCTTGTCATGTGGTGAGAAAATTTGAGATCGTTTGCCAGTGCGCCTTTTGGTTTTACTGAGCTTTCTTCTGCAGAGCACTTTTGTTGTTTGCGGCCACTCTTTCGAGACAAACGCGCGCTCTGTTCTCGTCCGAAATTGGACGACACGAGACGGACTTCCACACAATCGAGTCCGTGATGTTGTACAAACGAGAGATGGTTTTGTTTGGATTGCAACGGACAGCGGAGTTTCGCGTTTTGATGGCATGAAGTTTAAGAACTTTGGTCTTCGGGATGGCCTTCTTGTTCCTATCGCACTAGTTTTGAAGGAGGATCGCGATGGATCTCTTTGGATCGGTACCCTAGGTGGTGGGTTGAGTGTTTTGCGTGGTGATCAAATTGTAGAGACCTATACAACTGCGGACGGGTTGCCTTCAAATTGGGTTTCTAGAATCGGCTCTAACACGCTTGGCCAACTCACCGTTGTCACCAAGAATGGGAGCGCCGTTTTCGACGGCGAACGTTTTACTGCCATCTCTCCGAATGCACCCACTTCCCAGTATTCTTTGGCTGTTACACTGGATAAATATGGCAATGAGTGGGTTCGCCGGATTAATAATAGCTTTGAAAAAAAAGATGCCAGCGGCGAGTGGAAATTTGAAGTCGGAGGCCCTCGATGGATTCAGTCGTATTGTTTTGATGGGCAAGGACGGCTTTGGGTGAATTCTGCAAAATTCCTGTGGAAGAGGAATCGTAACGGTTGGGAGAAAGTTGAGATTCCAGAACCCCTTCTCGGAGCTATGGGGAATAGCAGTTCAATGGTTGCGGACTCATTAGGAACGATCTGGATTGCATCGTACCGTCACCGATTGATTGGTTATCGTGAGGGAAAATTTTTTGAACCGGATGCATTACCGCACTTTGTTCCTGAACTCGTCGAGAAGATCAAAGCAACCAGTGACGGGCAGATTTGGTTGACCTCAGCAAACGGCCTCTTCCGTCTGTCTGACCGCAGTATTCAAGTCGAATTGATTACTGACCCCGAAACGAATCCGCCGGCAAATAATCTCGGAGGGCTCACATATCTTGGGGGCGAAAAGTTTATGGTGGCGACGCAAGGGGGAGGATATTTTTTTTGGGAAGAGGGCGCCATTGTGCCATTTACCGATCCGTTGCATCTGAATCAAGGTTCGTGGGGAAACGCCCTTCTCTTGGCTGATGACCAGACACTTTGGATTGGTGATGGCAGCGGCTTGTTTTATCTCAGAGAGAGCGAACCCGTTCGTAAGCTTGAGTTACCGGGACGAAAGCGGGTTTCGATTTGGAGTCTTGCTCAAGGAAAAGACTGCATTTGGGTTGGTTCTGCGCGGGGGGAGTTGTATCGAGTGGAAGGGAGGAAAGCTGTTCAGGTTCCCTTCAGTTACGGCAATGAACCGATTAAAGCTATTAGCGAGAGTCTGGATGGAACACTTTGGGTTGGCACTCGTAGCAATGGACTCTTTCGTCGAAAGAATGGTCAATGGACTCGATTCGGGCGTGATAGTGGGTTGATGAGCGAAGTGATTCGTGCACTCTTTATCGATCGAGAGGGGAGACTCTGGGTAGGATCTGACGGAGGGGGACTCTCGATTTATCACAAGGAACGATTTCTTTCGATCACGAAAGCAGAAGGCTTACCAAGTGACACGGTTTCGCAGATTTATTTGGATGCTACAGGCAGGCTTTGGTTAGGGACTCATCGAGGACTCGCAGTGCTCAGTGGAGACGATGTCAACCGGCTTGTTAGTGGAAAGACCGACGACTTTTATCCTCTTGTGATCAATACGACCGACGGTCTCCCTACGGATGAATTTACGATTGTTGATCCTGTTGAATGTGACGATGGAACTGTTGCCTTTGCGACGATTCGCGGTTTTGTCCGCTTGCGACCAGAGTCTTTTTTACACAATGCCAGAAGGGCGCCAGTATTTCTTGAAGCAGTTCTGGCTGATGGAACTTCCTACGGTTTCAAGAAGCAGCCTCTTGTCTTGCCAGCTGGCACAGAGAGATTGGAAATCGAGTATTCCGGTTTCTTTTTCGATGATCCGAAACGGCTTGAGTTTCGGGATCGTCTTGTTGGTTTGGAAGAAGATTGGATTTACGTAGGCAACCGGCGAACAGCAGAGTATCGGAATCTGCGCCCGGGGAAATATCGTTTTGAAGTCCAAGCATCCAATGGGAATGGGCTTTGGAGTTCTTCAGCGGCCACAATTGAAGCTGTGATTCGCCCGTATGTTTGGCAGCGAATTTGGTTTCAAGTAGCAATCGTTCTCCTGGGAGCATGTTTCGTTGCATTATTTGTGAAACGATTCGAAAAGAGGAAAGCCCGGAGAAAATTCGAGGCGATGAGGCGTCGAGAAGCAGTTGATCAAGAGCGCGCGAGGATTGCGAGGGATCTTCATGATGATGTGGGTGCAAGTCTGACACAAATGGGTCTTCAAAGTCAGTTAGCCGAACGGAGTTTGAGACAACGGCCTGAAGTGGCAGGGAATCATCTTCAGGAGATATTCAAGACGGCGAGGCAAACAGCTCGTTCGCTCGATGAGATTGTGTGGGCAGTGAATCCGAGCAATGATGTTCTCGATAACTTTGTCCCTTTTCTAGCTTCGTTTGTGCAAGAATTTACCGATGGAGCCGGGTTACGCACGCGGCTTGATCTGCCTGGGAGTCTGCCAAAGCTTCAGGTGACGGCAATGACGCGGCATCACATCTATCTCGCCTTGAAAGAGACGCTCCATAATGTTGTTAAGCACGCTGAGGCAACGGCGGTTACGCTAAAAGTGGAACTCATTAAGGGAACCTGCCGAATCACGCTCAAGGACAATGGATCTTCGGCTGAGTCTTCGAGTCGTTTGTTAGGTGGAAAGGGTCTTGAAAATCTCAAACGTCGTCTCGCGGATATCGGGGGAACATACAGTCATCAAGTTTTACCTGTTGATGGAACACACGTTGTCTTAGAGTTTCCGTTGGAAAAAAAACTAGTTAGCTGATTTGAATACTTCAGAAAAAAAACACAAGCTGCTCGTTTCGCAACAGCAAGAGCGTCCGATCACTCTGGCAATTGTTGAAGACGACCAGAGAATTCGCTGGGGACTGACGTCTATTCTCGATGAGGAGGACGGATTCCTTTGCGTGGGAAAATACGAATCTGCAGAAGAGGCGCTGAGCGATTTAGAAGATAGACCTCCGCAAGTTGTGTTGCTCGATATTAACCTACCGGGGATGAATGGGATTGAATGTGCCAAGCGGCTTCGAAAGTTAGAAAATCCTCCGCAGATCATTATGCTTACGATTCGACAAGATTCAGAAATTATTTTTGATGCTTTGGCAGCCGGGGCGAGTGGTTATCTGCTCAAGCCGCCAACAGCTGACGAATTGTTGAGTGCAATCAGGGATGTTTCCACGGGGGGGGCGCCGATGACTGCTTCGATTGCTCGTCGGGTTGTACAATCATTTAGACAGCCACGCTCCCAATCTGCTGAGATTGAGAGTCTCACACCGCGAGAGCTTGAAGTTCTTGACCTGCTTTCAAAGGGTTATGCGTATAAGGAAGTGGCTGCGGAACTTGGGATCAGTTATTCGACAGTCCAAAGGCACATCGAGAACATCTACCGAAAGCTTCATGTTCATTCAGCTACTCACGCTGTGTCCAAATATTTGGGAGCGTGATTTTCTGGTAAAGCTTGCTAGTTGACTCCCCCGATTCCAAAAATGGGTAGTTTTGCCCACTGGTTTCCCTCGACTGGGCTGGCTAGCGTCAAATCGTGCTAATCGAGTCTCACACCGTGACGTTTGATTTTTCACGACACTGGCTCCACTTATCACGCAATTCAAACACGATACCAAAACCCAATGAAAATATACCACCGAGCATCGTTCATAGCCGTGGCTCTGAACTGCTGCTTAGCTTCGGCCCTTGTTGCCCAGCAGCAAGTCGGAGACTTCCGACTCAATTCAGGCGCCCCTTACAATAATCGGTCCTTCGCTTTCGATAGCAGTTTTTCCTTCACGACCCGGGATGTCACTGGTGCGCCTGTTCAAGTTCCGTCGACGTTAAGTGGTGTTACTCAGAACGGAGTTGCTCCGGCGGGGGATGTTTCTACTGATTTTTATGTTCGGAACTTCTCATCATCGACCTCATTTCGTAATCATACCCGCTTCGGGCCTGACCCTGATGGACCTTCTGGTCCTGAGGGAGGCAATACAGCGATTGGTGCCAAACAGTGGACATTTGATTTGTCAGTTTTGGAGACTTATCTCACAACCAATTCCGAGACGCTTACGGGATTGGATCTGAGAATGATTTTGAATCCGAATTCGTCCGGCTTAACGAAGCTCTTTGATATTTACCTCTCGTATACTGAACCGAGCGAGAGCATTACGCTCACTGATATTTCAGATGATCCCTCGGTAAATTACACGGATTGGTGGTTTGCTGCACGTTCTGGCGCCGAAGGTGACGTCATTAATGGAACACATAAAATTCTCAAATTGAACACGTCTGGAGCGCAAGATTTTATGGAAAGCTTTCTTGCTCTCTATCAGGCAGGTGTTCGAGAAGTTAATGTAGTCGTTATTGTCGGAGAGTTCTTCTCAGGTCGGCATTTGACAGTTCCTGCTGGAGCAGGTCTTTACATTACAACAGACGTTGTGACTGTTGCTGAGCAGGTATCGGACCTCAGACTTCCTACAGGAGGTACGTTTCCAAACAGCACCAATGTCGCTTTTGATCGGATCGAGGATTTTGATACGCGGACTACTGGGAGTTTAGTTCTGGAAATTCCCACGACCTTCTCGGCAACATCACAAATTCAGGGTGGAAACCCCGTTTCTCCGCTTCAGGGCCTTGCGTTTTTTGATATTGATGGAATCGAAGGAAATACAGGTAGCACTGCAAGTGGGGCTGATGCTACAGTCCTTGGTTACGGAGCGGCAGGAATTGGAGCAACGGCTGCAGATGGCTTTCAATACACGGCTTTAGTGGGGACTGGAGATTTTGATTATTCAGCAACTTTACTTTCTATGTCGATTACGCCTCCTTCAGCCCGGGCAGGATTGATGGTTCGTCAAGATGATTCAGTTGATGCGGCTCACGTTTTTCTCGGTTTTCAACAAAGTGGTGAGATAGTCGTCGTCGTCAGGGATGCAGCTGGGAATACAGCTACCCAGACCATTGGGACACAATTTTTACCTCCAGTGGAATTTCGTATCCAACGTGTTGGAGATGTTTTTAGCTTCTTCGTTGATGGCGTCGCAGCCGTTGATCCAGATGCAACAGTTGTCATGTCTGGCGATGTGTTAGCGGGATTTGCGGTGACGAGTGGTTCGGATGTGATTGGTGAGAGTACGATAGCAGAATTTACGAATTCTTCGATAAATCTGCCAAGTCCTGACGATGATATCTCCATCCGGACGGAAGAGTTTACACGGATTCAGACATTGAATAGATTTACTTCTACTACGAGTGCAGGTGCTGCCCAATGGGCAATCGATCTGATGCCTTTAGAAGATTACCTTACTGTCAACGGACTTAGTTTAACAGGACTTGAGTTACGCTTGCTCGCTATTGCATCTGACACTGTGAGACCAGTTGATGCCTATCTCTCATATACAAATCCTACGGATAATATTAGCTTAGCTAGTCTTTCTGCAGATCTGGCGACGACAAAGAATCTAGGTGACTTGAATTACGATGATTTCATTGTTCCGGCTCTTGGGGCTACGGTGGGCGATATTGTAGGTGGAACCCACAAAGTCCTGCGGACAGCTACGGCAGGAGATTTTAACCTCACAGAAGATATTCTTTCTTTGTATGACCAGGGAGTTCGAGAATTGAATCTGATTCTTTCGACAGACGATTTCTATAAAAACAAGAATCTTGATATCCAAGATGGATCGGGAATTTTTATTGAGACGACGGGCGGAAGTTCGGCTATCGAGATTACTAGTTGTGGTTTTTCCGGCTCAAGCTTTGTTGTTCAAGTTGATGGATTGACGAATGGGCAAACTTATCATCTCCGAAGTTCATCAGATATGGTGACCTTTGATCCGATAGCGGGAAGCGATGTGGTCGCTACTGGTAGTGCTGATACCTTTAGTAATGACCCCGATCTTATGACAGATCCAAGACTCTTCTATCAGATATTTGAGGGAAGTGCGAGTAGTCTGTAGTCTCATTACAGATTGCGATAGATTCTGAGATCTATTTCAGTTACGCCTCCGCACATTGGGGGCGTTTTTTTTAGTGGTTTTTTTCTTATCTCACCACTTTCAAATCTATCGCCGGAATGAATATGATTATTTTTTAGCGACAATTGGGATGAAATGCCAATAGACGACTGCTTGTCAGATGTGAAAGCTTATACTTCTGAAAACCGATGAAAGCCCGGAACTTGCAGAGAGTAGAAGGGAAAGTTGAGAACAATTCAGGTTTCTCTTTGATCGTGACTGTCACGCTCTTGACCTTACTTCTCCTTCTTTCACTTGGACTGCTCGGTCTCTCGACATCGGTTATACGGGGAGGTTCAGGTGAAGAATCGAAAAGAGAAGCAAGAGCCAATGCACGTTTGGCTTTATCTCTTGCAATCGCGAAACTGCAAGAGACCGCAGGCTTGGATCAAAGAGTAACAGCGCATGCGAAGCTTATTTACGATTCAGTCGACGGGTCTGGTTATTGGACTGGAATTTGGTCTTCTGAACGAGGTGAGCACGTTCATCCTCACCAAGCAGCTTTGTACGGCCAGAGGCAACTTGCTTGGTTAGTGAGTGGAGCAGCGCAGCTTGAGAGCGCTCCCCCTTCTCTTGAAGCGAGAATTGAATCTGGTAATGCGGTCAAGCTTGCTACCGGCGGTGCGGCAGGGGTGCCTTCACAATCGGTGATTGTTCCCGTAGTCGATGTGAGTTCGAGTAGAGGGCGATACAACTCCATTGCTTATTGGATATCAGATGAATCACAGAAAGCCAACCTGTCGGTTGTTGAGCGAACTCGTGCCATGCCAGATCAGGTCGTGAAGGAGGAACTCCTCAAGACTGCTCAATCAAGTCCACCTTCACTGATCCAGAGCACTGGTGGTTCTTCTGAAGAAATTTTTTCGAAATGGAAGCAAGGAGAAGCAAGGCAGTGGTTGGCAACGGCGCCTACATTCAATTCCTTGGATCATGTGGTTGCCAAGTCGACTGGGCTTGCGATGGGAGATCTGAATTTGCGAGACGCGATGGATGGGCTGCTCCATGACGTGACAGTCGATAGCCGGAGTTTGCCGGTTGATGTGGTTGATGGAGGTTACAAAGGTGATCTCTCTGTTGCCTTTAGTTATGGGAATGGGAAGTTTGTCTCTTCAGTTGTTCCCGAGTTGTCGAAGCGGTCAGAACATGTTTTTGGACCAGTTATGTCGGACTTTGTCGGTCAAATATTTCCGGGGGTGCAAGCAGATGATTCTTATGACCCAGGAGGTCCTTATTGGAGTCAGTTGCACGCTCATGTCAATCGGCGCACCAGTGGGTCGGGAGGTGGGGTGCAGTTTCAAAAACCAATGGACAACGATCCGGGATTTTTTCCTGTGATGTCTAGATTTCAATGGTCCATAAAGGCGTTTTCCGTTCCGGTTGTCGATGGGGAAGAGATTTTGGGAAGTCAGACAGCACCATCGGATTCTCAAAATCTCTACGGATTTATTTTTCCGACAGTTACTCTTTGGAATCCCTACAACGTGGCGATGATAGTCGATCAACCCATTGTGATAGAAACTGATTTCAATGGCTTTGTAGCCCAGGCTGATTCTCAAGTTGTGAGGATAGCTGGACATCCTGGGGCGGTTTCTGCGCAAGCATTCAATGTTGAGTTTATGAGTCGGGGTGAGGGAGTCTTTGAAGCGGTTGGAGAGGATCCCTTGTGGCACAGAAATGTAATTCGCTTTGTGATTGAGCCGTTTCAGCTGGAGGCAGGACAAGCGTTGAATTTTGCTGCGAAGAAAAATACAGAGATTGCACCTGATGGGAGAAATCTGCTGAGTCCTGTGGGAAATGGAATTCTCGCGAAAGGTTTCTATGCCAAAAAAGAGCTTCCGGGGCAGAGAGCGATTCCGAGTAATGCTGAGTGGTGGGCGAAAGTCACGATTGCAGGAAATTCGACTTTTCGAACACCTAATAAGCGAAGTCTTCGGACATGGGGCAGATTTTATCCGATGGTGAACTTTTATGTTGAGGGCGATGGATTTTCACCGGCCGCGCGCTATGCGTCATTCTTTGCCGGCAGGTTTCGATATAACTCTGGAAGCGGTAGTGCAGAGCCTATCCGAACAGTTGGCTTATCAGATATTCCATCCCCACTTGGATCTGGGGGCGATTTTGTCTATGCCGAAGGAAGTCGTGATCGTTTTAAACATGATCGACCTAATCTTGGGTCTAGCGGGGTGATGGCATTCCCGGGTGTGCCGGTAGAAATTAATCAATCGAACTCGGTGAGTTTTCCGCTTTATCAGCAAGCGAACGTTCGAGCGGTTTATGCACCTGCACCGCCTCAAGAACACAATGCTGTCGCGCAGCGAGCTTTTTGAAATAAGGGGCTTAATTTGGGAAGCCCACTTTATCTGAATGAGGTCAAACGTCCTGCTTCGTATAGTGGAGGTGAGCCGTTTTATTCCAAGGGGATCGATATCGGCAATGCCACCGCTTATACGGGGTATGATATTACGGAAGTTTATGGCTCACGGAGATCAGTTTTGTTCGAAGTTCCCAGGAGGGACAGCCGCTTCGTCAGTATTGGAGAGTTGATGCATGCCAATTTGTTCAAGCTGCCCTCGGGAGAGGCCCGGGCATTCAACTACAGTCAAAATTTCTACCTTCAAGGCTGTTCACCGACTTACGCAATTGGAAATTCTGCGGCAAGTGCCTTCATCCCCCTTGACCGTTCGGGCGTCAGTTTCCGGGATCCTTCGTCTACAGCTCTTTCTGTAGGTGGGCTTCAAGGTGCTCACTATGATTACTCTTATCTTTTGAACCAAGTTCTGTGGGATGATTTGGCGTTCAGCAGCTTGGAGCGTGGGCAGACAGAGCTTCCGAATCAAAGCAACCCTCTCGCCAATTCAAGAATGCGCTCTTGGCCAAATGCCGATCAGGATACGCTTCATGAATGGGATAAGTCGTTGGCTTGCTTCTACGTCGATGGAGGATTTAATGTCAATTCCGTTTCTGTAGCTGGATGGACAGCGCTATTGAGTGCCTTTCGTGGATTGGATTTACCAAGTGAGAGTGGTGAACGAAACGGAAGTTCAGGTGACGATCTTCATACATTCGCCCGTTCACTCAATCCTGAAGGAGGTGCTCTCACAACTGGTGGTGCAACGGGTTTGGGCGGAGAAGATTTCCAAGCCAATTATGCTGCTTATCGTCGTTTGAGTGATGAGCAGATTCAAAAGCTTGCAGAAGAGATCGTTTCTCTTTCGAAACAAAGACTTCGGTCCCGAGGCGGTGAGTCTCAGGCTCGACCGTTTTTGTCTTTGGGTGAATTTGTGAACCGTTCAATTGAAACTCGTGATCTTGAAAATCCTGCACGGAGGCCATTCACCTTTTCGGGAATTTTACAGAAGGCGATTGATCGTACGAGCATCAATTCTCATACGCGAGATAATCCCCAGAGTGGGCTGTTTTACGTTGATCGCAAACAATCCGCCTATTTTGAAGAGAACCTTGAACTGCTGTCTGATCAAGCAAGGGAAGCTTTTTGTCCCGGAAACTTAACGCAAGCAGACATACTCGCGCGGATTGGTGCGGTCCTCACAGTGCGATCGGATACATTCCGGATTAGAGCTTATGGCACCTCCAAGTCACAATCGGGAAAGATTTTATCCGAAGCTTTTTGTGAGGCTATTGTTCAGCGAGTACCTGATTTTCTCGGAGGCGAAAAGCCAACTACTCATCAGAGTGAGTTAAGTGATGAGAGCCTTCGTTTTGGAAGGCGCTTTCTAGTGACGAAATTCAGATGGTTGAATCCGCAAGAAATTTAATTGGGATATGAGACTGTGTTTATTGATTTTTTCTGGATGGGTTTTTTCTTGTCAGCTTCTCTCTGCGAGAGAATTCAATTATGATTTTGAATTTCAAGTGATTCATTGGACTCAGAAGAAGCTCGATCAACTTGGGAGAGTGAGAGGTGGAGAGGCGAGGGTTCTCCGCTTACCATTAGAGCTGAAATATGCTTCGGAGGATGGGATGAAGCAATTTTACTGTATGGAAGACACTTTGTCGGAGCTGCAGGTTTATCAGTCAGATGAGCCGCTTGTGATTTTCCAATCTAAGCAAGCATATTCGGGTAGCTCTGATGAATCGCAGGAAAAGATGGCTTTCGCGCGTCCGAAGATTTCTGAGGGTCAAGGGCGTTGGTTAATTTTATTGGTGGAAAGGCCGGATCAGAAGGTTCGCTCTGTCGTTTACGACATATCGCGGTCGGTTTTAAAGAAGGATTCCATGCGTCTTGTCAATCTGACTCCTTTGCCTCTGCGGCTTGATGTCGGTGGGCAGAAGATTGAGGTTGAGAGTTCTTCAGCACGAGATTTGTCGACTTCCTTTTACAAAACGAGAAGTCTGAAGATTCGAGCTGCGCAGTTTCATGAGCCGAGCGAGCGGTGGAAGTTGAAGCTCAGTCGTCAGGTTTCCAAAGTCGGGCCTATTCGTAAAATAGCTTTTTTTTATCAGACAAACTTTCTTCGGGCTGGTCAGCTTGATAGCTTGATCGTTGACCTTGACGTGAAGCCCGCGGAAGTGGATTTGAAGGAGCTTAGGTTATTGCGTGAAGAGGAGCTCAGAGGGTATTAGGTAGAAGGTGCTGCGCAACATTCTGAAACAATGCCTTGGTGTGGATTCAATTCCGCTTCTGTCAGTTTTCTAGAGCTTTGATTTGTTCTTTATACTTTCGGGCTGCCTGGCTGGTGGCGGTGGCTTGGTCGGTTTGAGGTTGAGCGAAAGGAGGGATGAACCATGGGTAGGAGCCGAGAAGGTCTGAGATGACCGCGATTTGGCCGTGAGTATTGCCGTGGCCACAGCCGATACCGATGGTTGGGATATCGAGGGTTTTCGAGATTTGGCGGGCGACTTTGGGGACGACAGATTCGAGAACGAGAGAGCAGATGCCAGCGTTTTGGAGTGCGAGGGCGGCTTCTAGCAGTTCTTTGGCTTGGGCTTCGGTCTTGCCTTTCTTTTTGTAGCCACCTTCTTCTTTGACGCGCTGAGGAAGCATGCCGAGGTGACCAACAACGGGAATGTTTGCGGCGATGATGGCTTTGACCTTTTCGATCTGCCGGAGACCGCCTTCAAGCTTGACGGCTTCAGCTCCGGCTTCGACGAGGAGCTTGGCGTTTTTGAGAGTGGTTTCAGGATTGGGGTAGGAGTGAATGGGGAGATCGCCGACGAGGAGGGCGTTCTTGCTGCCACGAGCGGCGGCGGCGGTGTGATGGAGCATGTGCCCCATGGTGACGTGGGTGGTGTCGGGGAAACCGAGGACGACCATGCCGAGAGAGTCGCCGACGAGGAGAACGTCGATGCCGGCTTCGTCGAGAAGGCGTGCGGTGGGGTAGTCGTAAGCGGTGAGGGCGGAGATGGGGCGAGAGGGGTCCGCAGCGCGGGTGCGGAGGGCAGAGGCTTTTTCTTGGGCGGTCACTGCTGGTGATTCATTGTGAAGAGTGACCGGAGGGCAACGGTTTTTTTGAGTCTTACTGAAACAAGAGTTGAAAAAATGCGGTGTCGTCGTTGGTGTTGAATTCGATTTCGAGATTACCGCTGTTGTTGATGGAGGTGGAGTGAGGGGTGAGGTCGAAGTCGGTGAAATCAATGAGGTTTGTGGATTTTTTCGCGTCGAGGGTGAGGGTGAAGCTGTTGTTGGTTTTGCTAATAACGGGTTGGCCGAGTGCGAGAGCTTGGAGCTGGGGGGCCGTGAAGAGGCCGGCGGTGTTGGCGTTGTTGAAGAGGGTGTTGACCAGATCGGGTTGGCTCGATTGCCAATTGAAGCCGAGGTCGGAGAGTAGGGCTTCGGCTGCATCGTTCAGGTTGTCGTTGTCGGTGTCGGTCGTAGACGAGAGGGCTAGGCCAGTGAGGTCGAGATTGTAGGGCGAGAGACTAGGGATGGGTGAGCTATTTGCGAGCTGGAGACCAGCGATACGGGTGCCCTGGGTGGTGCTAGCGAAAGCGACGGTGAACGTGGTGGTAGAGGATGGTGCGAGGGAGGTTGCGGGTTGGGTGGTGACTGAGAAGTCGACGGAGTTGATGCCGCCGATAGTGACGGCGAGGCCGGTGAGGGTGCTGGTACCCAAGTTTTTGACGGTGAAGGTTAGGGAGGAGGCGTTCCCATCGATGGAAAGACCGAAGTCTTGGTTGCCGCCAGCGGAAAGAGTTGTTGAGGCGGCGTTTTCGATAACGATATCATTGCTAGGGATTGCGGGAAAATTACCGGAGGCGGCTTGTTCGTTCAGCATTTGGCTGATGGTGAGGCCGGAGGTGATTACCTCGTTGCCGAAAATGTCGGTGGCTCGGATGGTGAGGGGTTCGGTCAGTTGAGTATTGGAATACTGAAAGCGGAAATTTGTCTGGCGGGTCATGGTTTGGTAGACTCCGTTAACGAGTATTTCGAGGGTTGACACTGGATTGATAGCGTCGATGGGAGTGACTTCTAAGAAGAAGGGGTTGCTACCGTTGGCCGCTTCGAAGACCAGCGGGCCTGTGATGATGTTGGACGGGGCGGAGACCCATCGCCAAGAAATTGGTTCGATGCCCGGAAGACCACCAACGGCGCCGGACCAAGCGGTAGGATCGAGATCCAGATTGTTTTGACCGCACTCGGGGCAGACATCGAGCACAGGAACGGTGACGGTTCCGGCAGCTCCAGTGATTTCAACCCAAGCGCCGCACCACGCTCCGTTATCCCACCGTGGACCATTCATTGCGACGTGACCAACGCCGTATCGATTTGGGTCAGTGAAGCAGACGTTCGGATAACCTGCGCCATTATATTGAGTGGCAGTGCCGGTGATGATCGAGGTGGTGTCGACTTGAGCAAGAGATGAGGGTGTTCCAATGGCGACAAGGAGGGTGGTGAGAAGACGCGTTGTCATGGTGCAGGAGCTGTTTGCAAGGTTGAAGGGACCTTGTAAGAAGTTTGGTGAAAGCTGCTAGAAATTGCAACTGAGGAGTTCCGGTATTACCATTTGGTGGCAATTTGGATGGGTGGGGATTCGGGGGATTCACAGAGTTCGAGTAGGATGGAGACGGGGTTGGCGTGGGTGGGTGGGGTGAGATCGGGAGCGAGGTCGCGAAGGGGTTGAAGAACGAAGCGGCGTTGGTGGAGTCGGGGGTGAGGAAGGGTGATTTCGGGGGTGTCTCGGACGGTGTCGCCATGGAGGAGGAGGTCGATGTCGATGGGACGGGGTGCGTTGGTGGTGCGAGTAGCGAGGGATTCGCGACCGAGCTGGGCTTCGATGGCTTGGGTTTCGGCGAGGAGTTCTTGGGGAGTCAGGGTGGTTTCGAGTTTGAGGACGGTGTTGAGGAAAGGGGGGGAGTCGGGTGGGCAGTCGAGGGGATCCGTTTCGTAGAGGGGAGCAGATACGATGTCTGTGGTAGAGAGCTTCTGGAGGATTTCGCGGGCTTGGGTGAGGTGAGCTTGGCGGTCTCCGAGATTGGAGCCGAGGGCGAGATAGGTTGGCAAGGAGCGCGGCTTTTCAAGCCGCTGGGCTGTCTTGGTTTGCAAGTATAGTTTGAATTCGTTTGGTCGAAGGTTCTTGGGGTTTTTCGCGATGTAGTCTCTAGTGAACAGAAAGTGCTCTCTGCTTCGGATGAGACGATCCCAATAATCCGGCTGCCAGAGTAAGCCTGAACGGTTCTGTATTTTGTTGATCTCGCGAGCCGAGAATCTCTTCCACGAATGAATGATATCGGCAAGGTGCTCATTCCTATTTGGGGAAAAGAGGACATGAACGTGGTTGGGCATGACCACGAAAGAATCGAGCTGATAGCGTTCGTTGTCGAAGTGGAGAAAAGAGTCGGCGACGACTTTAGAAATTATGGAATCTTGAAGGAGGCAGGCGCCGTGTCCACGATCAAGCCAGTTGTCAATGGTTTGGCTGAAGCGTTTGTGATACTCGTCCTCAAGTTTAGCTGACCAAGGTTTGGGGTAAGTCTTGAGCCAATTTTCACGCTCTTCCCTCCATTCGTTGAGTTTGGCCTTTGGAAGTGAATCTGCCAGCCGGTAGGTGACGAAGATCCAGGTTCGATCCTGTTGCCATTGAGGGAGTTTGTGGCGGGTCTTATTGATTTCTTCTTCTGAGTTGAAGAATGGCATGGGGCTTAGGAGCGCGGTTTTTTACGCCGCCTTGGTTGAATCGCTCTTTTATGGAGAAAATGCAGGCCTTGAAGGTTCTTCAGGGTGTTTTGTTGAGGGTTTGGTGTTGAGTGAAAGACTTGGGGTGCTGTTTGGTGTCGCGATGTCTCTAGGTAGCGGCTTGCAAAGCCGCGCTCCTAACTGAGTCCGAGCACGTCTTGCATGGAGTAGAGGCTGGCAGGCTTGTCTTTGAGCCAGAGGGCGGCGCGGACGGCTCCGGAGGCGAAGGTCATGCGGGAGGAGGCTTTGTGGGTGAGTTCGACGCGTTCGCCGTCGGCGGCGAACATGACGGTGTGATCGCCGACGACGTCGCCACCTCGAAGGGTGTGCATGCCGATGCGGCCTTGGGGGCGGGCTCCAGTTTCACCGAAGCGGCCGTGGTCGATGTCGTCGGTGTAGGAGGTTTTGGTTTCCTCGTTGAGAATTTCTAACAGACCACGCGCGGTGCCGGAGGGGGCATCGATTTTGTGGCGGTGGTGCATTTCGGTGACTTCGATGTCGAAGGTTTGGTTGCCAAGGATGCGGGCGGCGTGGCGGGTGAGCCAGAAGAGGGTGTTGACGCCGACGGAGAAGTTAGGTGCGTAGACGATGGGGAGGGTTTCGGCGGCTTTGGCAATGGCGGTGCGTTGCTCGTCGGTGTGGCCAGTGGTGCCGATGATGAGAGGAACCCCGGCCGAGAGTGCTTTTTCGAGGAGGTCGTCGGTGAGGGTGGGGAGGGTGAAGTCGATGACGGCATCAGTGCCAGCGAGGGCAGCAGGGAGGTCTTCGCCTTTGTCGTGCGTGGAGTGGAGGGTCGCGTCGGGTTCGGCTTCGATGGCGGCGACGACGGATTGGCCCATGCGGCCGGAGCGTCCGGTGACGGTGATGTTCATGAGTTGTTAGAGAAGGTTGTAGTCCCTGAGAATGGTGGTTAGGGCGGCATTTTTTTCGTCCGTCAGATTGACAAGCGGGAGGCGGAATTCTGAGGAGCAGTGGCCGAGGAGGTGGGCGGCGGATTTGATGGGGACGGGGTTGGTGTCGAGGGACATGAGGCCATTAAAAAGGGGATAGTATTGCTTCTGAAGTTCGAGGGCACGGGTGTAGTTGCCGTCGTTGCAAGCGTTGACGAGTTCGACCATCACCTCGGGGATGATGTTGGCGGCGACGGAGACGAGGCCGACGGCACCGCAGGACATGAAGGGGAGAGTGAGGGGATCGTCGCCGGAAAGGATTTCGCAGGAATCGGGGAGGGCTTGAGCGAGTTGGTTGACGCGGTCGACGGAGCCGCCAGCCTCCTTGATGGAAAGAACGTTGGGGCAGTCGTTGGCAAGGCGAGCGGCGGTTTCGGGTGCGATGGCGACGCTGGAACGCCCGGGCACCGAGTAGAGCATGATGGGAAGTTGGGTCGCATCGGCGACGGCCTTGTAGTGTTGGTAGAGTCCTTCTTGAGGAGGCTTGTTGTAGTAGGGACAGACTTGGAGGCTTGCGGTGGCACCCATTTTTTCGGCCTCCTGGGTGAGGTGGATGGCTTCGGCGGTGGCGTTGGCTCCGGTGCCGGCGACAACTTGCATACGGCCAGCATTGTGTTCGATGGCGACGCGAATGACTTCGAGGTGTTCGTCGGTGTCTAGGGTAGGAGATTCACCGGTAGTGCCGACGGGGACAATGCCCGTGATGCCGGCTTCGGCCTGACGGTCAATTAGGGCCTTGAAGGCATCGTAATCAACTTGGCCATCGCGAAAGGGGGTGATGAGGGCGGTGTAGGTGCCACGGAACATGTAGGGCATTTAGAACGGGTCGCTTCGAAGGTCCAACCCAGAAGTGGAAAATCGTGATTCTGGAGACGAGGGAGGCGTTGAAGTCCGCTCTGTGGATGTAGATAGCGCAAAGCCGGTGAAAAATAAGATGGATGTTGAAAAGTGGCTCGAGCATTTTCGGAAGAATCGGCTCAACCGGGTGGAACCCGATTGGGAAGCTCCGATAGAGATTTCAGGGCAGCAGAGAAGCGATTTGGAGCGCTCCCTGCAGCAGTTTCAGCTGGGAGACGGGGGCGGGCCAGCGAGCCTGATTGCGTGGAATCGGGAGAATTTCTTGGGAGGAGATGATGTTATGAGGCTGCTGGTTGGGATGTGGTTTAAAGAAGAGGAGGAGCATTCGCGATTATTAGGGGGGGCTTTGAAGCGGTTTGGAGTGACTCCGATCTCGAACCATTGGAGCTTTTCCTTGTTTTGCAAAGTGCGGGTGCTTGGGGGAGTGAAGTTTGAGCTCTACGCGCTATTGCTGACGGAGATTACGAGTCACGTGTACCATAAAATGTTGCGACGGCATTGTCCGGATGCGGCGGTAAAGGGGGTTTGCCAGATGATTATTCGGGATGAAGCAGGACATATTGCATTTCATCGAGCGCGTTTGGGATGGGTGAAAGGCAGGCGATACGGATTTTGTTGGGAAGCTTATTTTATTGCGAGAGGTTTGGCTGCAGGAACTGTTCTGTGGGTGAACCATGGAAAGGCGTTAAGAAATTTTGGCGCTACGTCTTTCGAATTTTATCGAGGAATTTGGAGAGGGATGAGGACTTTTACTCGCGGGTTGCGTAGTGACTTGGCACGAGGGAGGGTCGTGCCAGCCGATTTTTTTCGTCGCGAGAGAGGCTTACGCGAGAAGGTTGCTAGTTAGGAGTTCAATGCCCAAGTTGGTTCTGCAGGCGACCCCATCCAGAAGGCATGGGTAGTTTTGCTCAGTTTCAGTGAATCGAAAAGGGTGGTAGCGAGTGTGACAGTCATGAGGTCGCTCTTTTCAATTCTTGGGACTCTAGCTCTCGCATCAACTCTTCTACTGGGTGAGACAGATGGGTCGAAAAAGAATGTGGTGTTTCTTATTTGCGATGATCTGAACGATTTTGTTGAGGGAATGGGCGGGCACCCACAGGCCTATACACCCAATATCAGCCGTTTGGCAAGAATGGGGGTCTTGTTTACGAATGCGCATAGCAATGCCCCGATGTGCGCGCCTTCGCGACCGAGTTTCTTATCGGGCCTCTATCCTTCGACGACGGGAATTTATGATGGGAAGAGGCCTTTTCGGGAGTCGCCACAGTTAAAGGATGCAGTTTTGTTTCCGGCGCACTTCAAGGCGAACGGGTATCGGGCGTATAGCGCGGGGAAGTTGTTCCATGATCCGGACTTCACAGTTTTCGGGGCTTCAGAAGCGGGGAGTTATGATGGTGGTTTTTTGGGCCCGCGGTCGAACTACGGTCCTTATCCTTGGGATGGAAAGTTGATGCGGTATGGAGAGCGCCCGTCGCGAGACTGTCCCGATCCGTTTTTGCCTCAGACGAAACTGGAGTATGAAAAGTTGGGCAAGCCCTGGACCTTGGGTCATGGGAGGCTTTCTCGGCTGAAAGAGGGTTGGAGTTGGGTGTATTCGGATCATGGATTCTTGGGTGCAGACGGGAAAGATGGCGGCTTGTTTTCCTATGAAGAGTCTGGCGCGAGGTCACTCTTGCCTGATGAGTTGGTCGCGGATTGGGGGGTGCAGTTGTTGGAAGGTGAAGCGCTGCGAGACGAGACGGGTGGGGAAATTGTGCCGATCAATGATGCCCCGTTCTTTTTGAGTCTGGGATTCGTGAAGACTCACTTGGCTCTCTACTCTCCCGACGAGTTTTATGATGAAGTATTGAAAGCAAATGGAATCACTGAGAAGGAAGTGGTTCTGCCTTGGGCCCAGGATGGGAAGATTCGATTTGGAGATTGGTCCGATATTCCCAAGCATCAGGATAGCGGGAGTGCTCGGCGTCGCTATAAGGGGTTGGAGAGGGCGGAGAAGGAGTATGAAGGAGGATTGGAACAGATGTTGAGAGATTACACCCTGTCCTATTTGGCGGCGGTTTATGTGATTGATGTGCAAGTGGGGAAGGTCTTGGACGCTTTGGAGAAAACGGGGCGTCTTGAAGAGACGATATTGGTTTTTACGTCAGATCATGGTTATCACCACGGGGACAAGGAGAGTTTTTTCAAGTATACGTTGTGGGAGAAATCGACCCGTGTTCCGCTCATCATTTGTGATCCTTCAGAGGAATTCAAGGGGACAAGGGGGAAGACATGTGATGTTCCGGTGTCGTTGATCGACTTGTATCCAACTTTTGTTGACCTGTGTGATTTGCCGAGGCGCGCGGTCCTAGAGGGAGTGAGTTTGAAGCCCTTGCTGGCGAACGTGAGCTTACCGGTTGGAGAAGAGCGGGTGGCTCTTTCGGCGGTGAGTCGGGGAAAGGGGAAGTTTGATGAGCCGGATGCTCATGCCTTCTCGGTGAGGTCAAAGAGTTGGCGCTACATACTTGGTCCTAACGGGGAAGAGGAACTGTATGACCATCGAGTTGACCCATATGAACTCACGAATTTGGCAGAACGACCGGAGTTTCATGAAGTGAAGGTCTTGTTGCATACCGAGCTCTGCCGGTTGTCTGGGCGTACGAGACTCTATCGCTAGAAAAGTAGGAGGGGTTACTGCTTCTTTTTGGTTTTTTTGAGCCAGGCACTGAGGCCGGGGAAGGCGGGGTCTTGCAGTTGGCTGTTCCATGAGTCTGCTTGCTTGGACAAGGTTTTGACGAGGTTGGAATTTTTCTTGGCGAGATTTTGGGTTTCAGAACGGTCTTTGTTGAGATTGTAGAGCTCGGTCTCTTCATCATGGGCCTTCGAAATGAGTTTTTCGGGAGGGCGGAGGATGGTGAGTTCTTGGGAGCGGGCTTTTCGCCAGAAGAGTTCGGTGTGTGGCGGGCCTTCTTTCTCTCCGGTAAAATGGGGGATGAGGTTGACTCCATCGAGCGGGCGCTCGGGGGCAATCGGGACTTTGGTGAGAGCGGCCATGGTGGCGAGGATATCGAGCGAGCTGACCGCTTCCTGGTAGTCGAGTTTGGCGGGTATGGTGCCTGTCCAACGGACGGCGAAGGGAACACGAATGCCTCCTTCGTAGGTGCTTCCTTTGTGACCGCGGAGGGGTTTGTTGAGGGAAGCATTGGAAGTGGCTCCACCATTGTCGGAAAGGAAGAAGATGAGGGTGTCTTTGGCGAGGTCGAGCTCGTCGAGTTTGTCGAGAAGGAGGCCGACGCCGTCGTCGACTGCACTCACCATGGCACAGTAGGTTCGGCGTTTTTTGTTTTCGATGTGTTTGAAGCGGCTGAGGTACTTCTCGGTTGCCTGCATGGGGGTGTGAGGGGCGTTGTAGGCGAGGTAGAGGAAAAAGGGTTTAGCAGCATTTCTTTGGACGAAGGAAACGGCTTCTTGGGAGAGGAGGTCAGTGAGGTAGCCCTGGGTGTCGATACGCTCGTTGTTGCGAAGGATTTTGGTGCGATACCAGTCGCCGTATTCCTTGACTTCGGAGAGATCTTGCAGGTTCAGGTCTTCACAGAAGTAATCGTGGCCTCCGGAGAGGAAGCCGAAGAACTCGTTGAAGCCGCGTTTGAGGGGGCGCATGGTTTCGTGAGTGCCCATGTGCCATTTCCCGATGATGCCACTGTGGTAACCGACTTTGCCCAAGATTTCTGCGATGTTTTCTTCGCTAGCGGGAATACCGGCTTTGTGTTCGGGCTTGATGCTGGGGTTGTGACAGAAGCCGAAACGGTCCTGATAACGTCCGGTGAGGAGTCCGGCGCGGCTCGGGCCGCAGACAGGGAAGCTCACGTAGCCGGCCTGACAGCGGGCACCTTCGTTGGCGATGCGGTCGATGTGAGGGGTGGGGATTTCTGTGGAGCCGTTGAAGCCGACGTCGGCCCATCCTTGGTCGTCGGTGATGATGACGATGAGGTTGGGAACCTTGGCGTTGAGTGTGGAGAGGAGGGTGGAGAGGAAGAGGGTTATTACGAGCTTCATCGGCGATTCTAGTTGTGCGCAGGAATCGGTGAGAGGACAATGGGGGATTCTACCGATGCGGTGTGCCGAATCTGATTTTATTCGGCGGGATTGTTGAGAATGTCTCTTAGGATGGGGATGTTTTGGAGCCAGTCGGGTTGGGTTTCGTAGAGGGCGTAGGTACCGCCGCCGAGAAGAGCGACGAGGGTGACGAGGATGGCGACGGGGCGTTTTTTCCGGGGACGGCGTTCGGGTTTTTTGTCGGGGTCGGGGAGGTAGGATTTTTCGGGCTGGGGCTCTATTGCGGGGGCTTTTTGGTCGGGGGTTTTGGCTGAGAGATCTTGGTTCGCGAGGAGGGTATGGAGTTCTTCGGCGGAGCTGGAGTGGCGGGCGAGGAGGGCGGAAATGAAAGGGGTGAGAGCGCCGAGAGCAGATGCGATTTTGCCTTCGCCGAGGTTGGTGGATTTCGCGATGGGGGCAATGTAGTCGGTGAGTTCGGGGCCGAGGAGACGGGCGAGGGTTCCTTTGCCAGCGCGCATGATCTCGGGGCCGCGGTGGGTGAGGGATTCGTCGGGATCGTCGAGAAGGGACGGATCGGTCTTGGCGATGATTTGGTCGAGGGCGGGGGACTTCGAGGGATTAGCGGCGGCGGTTTTGAAGATGGTGAGAATGGTGGGGAGGGCTTCTTCGAGGAGTTGGGAGACGTCGTCGGCGGGGAGGCCGAGGAGGTCGGAGAGATCGGTGAGGGTGTCTAGGTTGAAGCGGGATTTAGCGAGCGTGAGGAGGTCCATGGATTTGGAGTGCGGTGAGAATCACCGTTTTTTTGAGGTGTGTCTGAAAACGGATTAGAAACGAACTTCTTCGTGAGTTTTATTCGGATTTTCTGGTGGAGTCCAGAGCGGTCCCGCATTCCGAGAGGCTTGTTGCAGTGAAGTGGAGGTGGTGCTCCGCGCTCCTTTTCTAGAATCCGGCGAGGACGATTTTTCCTCGGGAGGTGTTGGATTCGATGAGTTCGTGGGCGCGGCGGAGGTTGGTAGCATTGATGGTGCCGAAGGTTTCGTTGAGGGTGGTTTTGAGTTTGCCGTCGTCGATGAGTTGGGCGGTTTCGGCGAGAAGTTCGTGTTGTTTGATCATGTCTTCGGTTTGGAAAAGGGAGCGGGTGAACATGAGCTCCCAGTGCCAGGAGACGGCTTTGAGTTTGAAGGGTATGATGTCGAGTGATTCGGGGTCGTCGATGATGGCGATTTTGCCTTGAGGGGCGATGGCTTCGGCGATGGCGGGGAGATGTTTGTCGGTTTGGTTGAGGGTGGCGATGGCGTCCACGTGGGGGATGCCGAGGGCTTTGAGTTCTTCGTGGAGAGGGTTGCGGTGGTTGATGACATGGTCAGCGCCGAGGTCGAGGATCCATTGTTGGGTTTCGTCGCGGGAGGCGGTGCCAATGACAGTGAGTTGAGTGAGTTGTTTGGCGAGTTGGACCATGATGGAACCGACGCCACCGGCGGCTCCGATGATGAGGAGGCTTCCCGTAGATGAGGAATTGAACTGGAGGCGGTCGAAGAGAATTTCCCAGGCGGTGATTGTTGTGAGAGGGAGAGCGGCTGCTTCGGGAAAGCTGAGGGAAGTGGGCATTTTTGAGGCGATGCGCTCATCGACGAGGTGGAATTCGCTGTTGCAGCCGGGGCGGTCAATGGCGCCGGCATACCAGATTTTGTCGCCGGGTTGGAAGAGAGTGACGTCAGGACCGACCGCTTCGACGGTTCCGGAGGCGTCCCAGCCGAGGACGGCGTATTCGCCTTCGGCCGGTTCCTGACGCATGCGGATTTTGACGTCGACGGGGTTGACCGAGACGGCTTCGACGTGGACGAGAATGTCGTGGCCGGTGGCTTTGGGCTTGGGAAGATCGACGTCGAGGAGGGAGTTGGGATCGGTGATGGGAAGGGATTTTTGGTAGGCGGCCGCTTTCATCTTTCTGGGACGTTAGGAAGGATTTTGGGCGCGGTCTAGAGTGGGGAGGAAAAAGGTTGGAAGATTTTGGGATTCATTGGGTAATCACGGCATGTTTCCAGTGATTCGGAATTGGTTTTTGGCGATAGGTTTTGTGTTTGGGGGTGGGTTTTTGGTGGCAAAGGTGGAGAACTTTGATTTTGGGTGGAAATTTCATGCGGGTGAGGTTGAGGGGGCGGAGGCGGTGGATTTTGATGATGCTGGTTGGCGGGATGTCGATTTGCCACACGACTGGAGTATTGAGGGTGAGTTCAGCAAGGAGCACCCCTCGTTTTCGCGAGGTGCTTGGGTGCAGACGGGGAAGGTGGTTTATCGAAAGACCTTTGAGGTTCCGGCGGAGGCCGAGGGGCAGCGGTACGTGATTTATTTTGGCGGGGCTTACCGGAATTCAGAGGTCTTTTTGAATGGGCAACTGTTAGGGAAGCGGCCTTTGGGTTATATCTCGTTTCATTATGATCTGACGGAGCATCTGAATTTTGGTGGGGAGAATGTGGTGACGGTGAAGTTGGACAATTCGAGTCAGCCGGGGTCTCGGTGGTACACAGGGACGGGGATTTATCGGCATGTGAAGCTGATTACGTCGGGAAAACTTTTTGTGCCGGTTTGGGGGAATCGGATTGTGGCGGATGATTACACGGACAAGAGCGCGGAGGTGAAGTTGGAGACGACGGTGCGGAATGATTTTGAGGAGGCACGGGAGTTGGTTATTCGTCATAAGGCTTTTGAGCCGGGAGGAACGTTGTCGGCTACGGTCGAGGGAGCTTTGACTTTGGAAGCAGGTGAGGAACAGATGATGAATTTGAGGCTGGATGTTCCGAATCCGCAGATATGGAGTCAGGAGACGCCGAACTTGTATGAGGTGGTGACGGAGCTTCTAGTAGATGGAGTAGTAGTGTATTCCGAAAAGGAGACAACGGGGATTCGGCGCTTGGAATTTAGTGCGGCGGAGGGGTTCAAGTTGAATGGCGAGGTGGTGAAGTTGAAGGGGGTGTGTTTGCACCATGCGGGGGGACCGATTGGGGCGGCGATTTATCCGAGGACGACGGAGAGGCAATTGGAAATTCTTCGTGAGATGGGCTGCAATGCGATTCGGACGGCCCACAACCCGTTTTCGGAGGAGTTCTTGGATGTGTGTGACCGGATGGGCTTTCTGGTGATGAACGAAATGTTCGACGAGTGGGAAATTGTGAAGGAGCCGGCGACCACGCAGAACGGGAAGAAGATTCGTATTCCGGTGGATTACTACGCGGGGATTTTCCAGGAGTGGGCGGACCGGGATTTGCGGGACTTTGTGCTACGGGATCGAAATCATCCTTCAGTGATCATGTGGAGTATCGGGAATGAAATTGACCAGATGCACGAGGAAGAGGGGGCGCACATCGGGAAGCGCTTGGGGGATATTGTTCGGGAGTTGGATGATCGACCCATTACGAATGGGGTGAATGGGTATGGTTGGGACAAGTATCCGAATGATGAGGCGGTGGCGACGAGTGACATTATCGGGTACAACTATATTTTTCAGAAGGGCTTTGATCGGGAGTGGGAGATTCACTCGGACCGGATGACGGTGGTGACTGAGCATCAATCCGCGCAGGCCTTTTATCCGCGCTCGACTTATCTTTATGGAAAGGCGGAGAAGGAGTTTTGGGACAAGCTTGGGTATGAAGAGCTGGACGCTCGGGAATGGGTCGAGAGCCGGGGCTTGGTGGGGCCGAAGGGGGTGGATGCGTGGCGGTTGGTGAAGGAGCGACCGCATGTGATGGGGATCTTTATTTGGACCGGTTGGGACTATTTGGGGGAAGTGATTCCGTGGGGATGGCCGGCGCGTTCATCGTGTTTTGCGCCCATTGATTTGTGTGGTTTCCCGAAAGACGGGTATTACTTCTATCAAAGTCAGTGGACGGAGGAGCCGATGGTGCATGTCTTTCCCCATTGGAATCTTGAGGGAGCAACGGGCGAGCCGGTGCAGGTTTACACTTATACGAATGGGGATGAGGTGGAGTTGTATCAGGACGGGAAGTTGGTTGGGAAGCAGAGCAATGATCGGGAGGGAGTGCGGTATCAGGTTTGGGATTTGGTTTATCAGCCGGGTGAGTTGAAGGCAGTGAGCTATCGCGATGGAAAAGTGGTTGCGGAGAAGGTCGTGAAGACGGTGGGTGAGCCGGCGAAGATTGAGGTCACCACGCGCCGGGCAGAGATGAAGGCAAACGGTCAGGATTTGATTTATGTGGAGTGCACCATTCTCGACAAAGACGGGAATGAGGTTCCGACAGCGAACAACATGCTCAAGTTTGACCTAGAAGGTCCGGCGGTCATTGCGGGGATTGGGAACGGGGATAGTATGGGGCTGGAGCCGTTTCATGCGAATCCGCGGTCGGCTTTTCATGGGAAGAGCCTCGCGATTCTGAAGTCGACGCAGGAAGCAGGTGTCATCACTTGCACGGTAAGTGGAGAGGGTTTGGAGACTGCAGTGATTGATTTGAAGGCGGTTACACCGTGACGGTCATCTCGGTTTTTTGCGATAGATTTTTGCCATTTCTCTCATGAGGGCTTCGAGTTGGCGGTAGTATTCGTCTTCGGGGAGATGAGGCTTTCGTTGGCGGAGGGCGTTGATGGCTTGTTCGATTTGGGAGCGGTCTTTTTTCGCTTGGGCGGAAAGTTTTGGCGATTCTGAGGGAGCAAGGAGGTAGATTTCTCGGGCGGTGGGGCCGTCTTCTCCGGCGGTTGAGATGAGGCCTTCGAAGGTTGTGACCTCGGTGGGGGAGCCGTCGCCGTTGTCTTCGATGATGGCGTTTTCTTGGACGACTCGTTGTTCGTCGTCGTAGAAGGCTTTGGTTTGGGAAGAAGCTTGCAAGGTGAGTTCGAGGAGAGAGAGAGCTCCGTCGAGGTCGAGATCGGCGGCGAGAGTCGAGTCTTCCAAGGCGTCGGCAATTTTTTCGCCGAAGCGGGTGTAGTTGCGCTGATTGGGGCTGCGGACTGGACCGACAATGATTCGGTTTTCGCCGACAAGTGGGGGGAGAAAGGGGAAGCTGGCGGAGAACAGGTTGAGGATGATGAGGCGGCGTGAAAAAGGTTTCAGAAGTTTTTGGACTGCGGGGGCATCGATGTCTTTTCCGCGGAGGTTGAAGTTGGCGGTGCGGCCGTCGAAGCTGCCGTGACCAATCCAGATGAGCCAGAGATCGTCTCCGGTTTTTTCAAGCTGGTTGAGGGTGTTGGTGAGGGTGGTGAGGTCGTCCTCGGAAGAGGATTCGGCGAGGCCGATGGTTTGGCACTTGAAGTTTCCTTTCGCGGCGAGGTTTTGCCAGGCTTGGGCCTGGCGGTGGAATTCACTTTGATAGACGGCTTCGCCGGGATCACTGACGATGATGAGCATGTCGCGAGAACCTTGCGCGTGAGCAGACAAGGCGCCGCAGACGACAAAGGTGAGGAGTCGGACAAAGAGGTTCATGGGAGTTTCTTCCAACGGCGCAAGGACCACTCGCCGATGAAGCAGGCGAGAGCGGCGATGAGCCAGAGTGAGTGATGCCAAAAGGGTTCGGAGCGCGTTTCGGTGACGGGCAGAGGAAGGTTTTTGAGATTGGCCACAAACTTGTCGAGGTCCCCTGGGGTCAGCACTTCTCCGCCGGTTGAGGAAGCGAGTTGAGTCATGGCGGCCATTTTGGGGCGGGTGGCGAGATATTCATCCTGGAGGGCGTTAGTGACCCATCCGGCTTGGACGGTTTGGGCTGGGAGGTCGTCGGTGGCGCGGGTCGAGGCTTCGACGAGGTAGGTTCCCGGCTCAGTGGGATTGTAGTGAGCTTCGCTTATTCCAGGCTGAGACATGTGCGGACGTGGATTGAGGTGTATCCAAGAATTATCGGGGCGTTGTATGCGGAGTTTGAGCGTGCCAGATTCGTGCGGTTGGAAATCGCTCCCTAACAGCTCGGTGGTGATAGTTGGGCCGTCGGTGGTGGTGGTTTTGTTTTCGATGGCCAAGGAAAGGGGACGAGGAACATCGGAGAGAAGCCAGCGGGTGAGCTGTCGCCACGTTTTGTTCATGTCGGCGCGGGCATCCGGATTTTTGAGGCCCCACTTCCAGAGGTCAACAGTACCGAGGATGGCGGTGTGTCCGCGACCGTAACGACGCGTGACGAGAGCCGGGCTGGTTCCTTCGGGAGTTTCGAAGAGGCCGATTTCCATGGCTCCGGGACGGATGTTGGCAAGGCGATGAATGCTGTTGAATTTCGGCATTTCTTGAATTCGCCTGGCTTCTTCTTCCTCGGTTTTTCTGAGGCGGGCCCAAGGTTCCAAGCGACCTTCGCGAGTGAGTTGGAAGCGACCGGAGGTAGGGCCTCCAGATGGAGTTTCGGGTTCTAGATATACTGGGAGCATTTCGCCAATGGGTGTTCCTTGGTAGCCGCCGACGTCGAGGGATTCCATACCGCCTAACATGAGAACGCTACCGCCGCGTTCGGAAACAAAGCGTTGGACAAGGCGTAGCTGGTCGCGGTCAAAGAATGCGGCTTCGATATCGTCGAGGATGACGGTGTCGAAAGGGAAGAGTTCAGCGGTTGTTCTTGGGAACCCTCCCACGAGTTCGTTGGCGTCCTTGGTCTTGAGGCGGATGAAGACGGCTTCATCGAAGCGTTCGGCTTCTTCTTGTTGTTCGAAGCCCCGGTAGAGTGGGTTACTGCGCTCTCCCTTGCGACTCCGGTAGTCGAACTTGGGTTCGCGGCGGGCGATGCGGATGAGGCTGGTGAGGCGGATGGCAGGGTCGTCTTCGAGGGCTCTTTGGAGGAATTTGTGTTCGAAGTTCGGGCGTCCGCCGAGATAGAGGACACGGTAGGGACCGGTTTCGCGGTTGGCGGCAACGAGGCGGCTGTTGTTTTCGAGGGTGGCTTCTTTTTGGTCGTTTGCTTGCGCTCGTGCGACTTCGACTTTGAAAAAGGCGGTGCCGCTTGCCTCGGGGCGGACCTGAAAGCGGATGTTCAAGTTGGCCTCATCGCTGGTGATGGTCTGGCTCTGTTCGTCGAGTTTCTTACCGTTGAGTTCGTGAATCGAGGCGACAAATTTTTGGTCCTTGAGGCCTTGGGCTGAGATGGTGGCATCGACGATGAGGGGGGCGTCTTCAAAGAGGGTGGCTTGGGCGGTGACCTTGGAGACCGAGAGGTCTCGCAAGGGTTCTTCCGGTTCGATGACTAGGGGGAAGGTGGGTGGGAGGTCCTTGAGGTTGGCGAGGCTGTCGGAGGGGCTTCCATCGGTCAGGACGAGAATGCCTGCGAGCGGCCGTCCTTGGTACCGATCGTGGAGGTCGTTCAAGGCCTTGCCGAGAGCGGAGCGCGGGCCTTCGAAAGAGAGGGGGGTGTCCGGATCATTTTGCTGGAGGCGAACATCATAGGTGTAGGAATCGACGAGGAAGTCCTTGGCTAGGCTCTCCTGCCAAGAGGCTGGTTCAGCGGGAAAAAGTTCCTGAAGGGTGTCGGCACGAGAGCGTTCGTTCTTTTGGTCCTTCAAGGTCATGCTGGCGCTGTTATCGAGTAGAATAGCCCAGTGATTGGTGCCGGGACGAATGAAGGAGGTGACGACTTCCGGTTGGAGAAGGAAGACGAGGAGAAGGGCGAAGCCAGTCCACTTGAGACTGGCTGCCAGAAATCGATGACCGACCGGCATGGAAGGGTTTTTCCAGTAGCTGAGAATGAGGGCGATGGCGATGACGGCCAAGGCAATGAGTCCTGGTAGGAGCCACTGTTGTTCGGTCCAAACAATGGTCATGGTTGGGTGGCTTCCTCCTTGCCGAGTTCCTCGAAGTATTGGCTGACAATTTCCTGGTATTGCTCCGGTACGAGGTCGCGGCCAACGGGTGCGAGAGGGTCGTCGTGGTCCAATTCGCGTAGTTGGGCATCGATTTTCTTGGCGGCTTCGCGGAGAGGTTGGATGACCTCGCGGAGGATTCGGCTTTCGTCCGGGGCGATGGAATGGCGCTTGAGATTTTTACGCATTTCGTGGCTAGCTTGGCGAGCGCGAGAGACCGCCGATTGAGCCTCGGGAGCGGTCATGATGGCTTCCAAATCTGACATCCGGTCGCGCCATTCGCCATACTGTTCGTTGGCAATGGCGCTTCCTCCTGAGAAACCAGAACCCCCATGACCTTGGCCAAGGGCATGGGATTGATTGCCTTGACCGGGTGTGTTTCCGGGCGTTTGGCCGGGTTGTTGTCCCGGACCAGAACGTTGCCCTCGTGCCGGACCTTGTGCTTGTCCCTTGCTCTGGTTTTGACCTTGAGCATGACCAGAACCATTGCCTTCGGATTGGGCCTGACCTTTGCCTGTTCCTTGTCCTTTTCCCTCAGCTTTGGTCTGTCCCTGGCCGTTGCCGGGGTTTTGTTCCTTGCCCTGAGTTTGAGCCGTTTGTTCTCCCGGGTCTCCAGCTTGATGTTGGCCGGGTTGGCTCGTATTCGTTTGACTGCCTTCGGAGCCTTTTCCCGATTCGCTGGCTTGTCCTTGAGCCATTTCGGTGAGTCGTTGGAGTTCGTCGCGTGCGTAGCGGAGAGCTTGCGCTTCGTTTCCGAGAATGCGCTCAGCGGCGCTTTCGATTTCACTTGTTAGTTGGGCGATGTTTTCTGCGGCGTCTCTGGCGGCGCGGCGGTCTCCCCAGTTTTTCATCTTGTTCAAATCTTCCTCGATGCCTTTTTGGTTCGCCTGACGAAGAGCCTCGATCAGGTCTTTGGCGACCAAGGGTTCCGCTTTCTCTGCTGTTTCTGCGGTTTCTTGAAGTGAAGCGACGAGAGCTTGGTAGTCTTTTTGTTGACGCTCTGCGTCAGGCGAGCTTGGCGTGCTGTCATCGGAGAGCCGGTTGGGTTTCGGCTGGTTGGAATGGTTTGGAGAAGAGTGGGCGAGCTGTCGCTGGTTGCGTTCGAGGTTGCGGGCGTCTTCCCGAAGTTCGCGTAGCTGTTGGGCCAGCTTGGCGGCACTGGTTGTGCGAAATTCATCGTGAAGTTGCTCCAGGCTCTCTTGGACGCGGCTACCGGAGGCGAGGGCATCCCCCAGCTTTTTCTTTTCGAGATTTTCGTTGGCTTGTTGAGCTTTGTCGCGTGCGTTGGAGAGTCTTTCACTCTGTTCCTCGGGGGCAGCGTCGGCGACTCGTTCTTGAATGCGATCAATGTCGGCGAGGAGCTCACGCTGTTGTTCCTGAAGTTGTTTGAGGCGTCGTTCGAGCTCAACTTTCTCTTCGGCGGTCTTCGCTTTATTCATTGCCATTTGGAGGGACTTCATTTCTTCATTGAGATCTCGCTGGCGCTTTGCCAGTTCTCGAAGTCGTTTGAGTGTTTCCATGGCTTCGAGTGCTTCCTTGGCCGTTTCCGGTTTGGCTGATTTCTCGTGCTCGTAAGGGCTCTCCAGTGATTTCAGGTCGAGATCGTCTTTGATTTGATCGTCTTTAAAGATAGGCGGTTTCGACTGTCCCTTACTTTGGTTGATCATGGTCTGCGAGCTCTGGAGTTGGTAGAGCGAGCGAAGGGCTACTTGCTCGTGTGCGATAGCTGGGTCGAGCGGTTTGGTAGAGATTTCGGTCACGGCATTTGAGAGGAACTCAGAGGCAGATTGCATTTCCAAGCGTGCGTCGGTGGCGAGCTGGCGATCGGCTGGGTCTTTGATGTTGGATTCCATTTCCTTGGCCATATCGATGGCTATCTTTTGGGAATCGGAGAGTGATTCCAGCTCCTTTTGGGGTGGGGAAGTTGAAGTGATCTCGGAGTGATCCCGGCGGAGATTCCAGGTTGCTTCGAGGATCTTGGTTTGTAGGACAATTAACTTCTTGCAGGGACTTCCTTCTCCAGGAGGGCCTTGCCGTTGATAGAATTGTTCGTCGAAATTTCTGACGGGGATGAGGTGGATATCGCCATTGACGCGTCGTTTTTTTCCATCCGGACCAAGGTCTTCGGCCCAAGCATTCCACATGATGACGTCGTTAGGTTGGGCTTGCTCGGCTTCGAGGTCGATGAAGTGAGCGAGGCGGCTTCTCTTGGTTCCTGCTTTGGCTGAACCGGGGACTTCTTGCCAGTTTTCGCCATCAAGGGTGTATCTGAGTCCGTGTTCCAGAATGCCTGAGTCGTCACGGATATTGACAGAGAGTTGGACTTCTTGAATCGGGGTGACTTCGTCCTTTTTGCGAGGGAGGTCAACTTTGACGATCGGGGGCTTGTTTGTCTTCACTTTGATTTCGAGGACGTCCTTACGGCTGTTTCTTCGACCCTTACTGTCCTTGAGAACGATCTCGTAACGGGTGCTTTTGGTGAGGGTGTCCGTGAAGTGATGGTTGTTGGGATTGTCTGAGCTGACTCGCAATGGTTTGGCCTGACCTTTCTGAGGAACAAGCGAAGCGCTGAGTCCGGGGAGATTGGCAACAAGGGTGAGGTCCATTTGGGTGCCTTCCACGGCGTGGATAACGGCGGGGTTTTTAATGATTTTCGGAGGTTGGTTGAGGTGTTCTGAAAAATTCAAAACGGCAAGGGAACTTTTGAGAGCAGGGAGGTCATAGACCTCGGCTTGATGGAATTGGCTCGTGCCTTGTGGTGTGATCACCCGATAGACCATTGATTCCGAAACTGAGGACAATCGGGTCTGAAAGATGGGATCGGTGAAGGGTCGGCTGAGAGAGATGGTCCGGGTGCCGGATGGGTCGGTGATTTCCAAGGTGGCCTCTGCTGGTGGGTTTTCATCGAAGTGTACTTGGATGGTGAGGGGGCTGTGGCGTTCGAGTTCGACATCGCCTGGTTCGATGTTCATCTCAAGGATTGCATCGGGCGTAGCGACTGTTTCTTCGTTGTTGGGATGAGTCGTGCTCGCACTTTTTTTGACGAGATTGGAGAGGGAGATGATGCCGGTGGTGAGGAAAAAGATGCAGATGCCGGCAATCATGAGGCCGAGGAGCTTGTCCAAGCGTTGTTTGGGGATGGTGTCGAGCCATTGGTCTCTTTCTGCCGAGACGAGTGATTCAAGAATGACGCGGCTTTGGAGGAAGTTGAGAGACCCGGCAGCATCAGGATTTTGATCGAGGGCGGCCAGGAGAGCGGTTTGCATTTCTGGGTGCTTTTGTTCGATTTGGGCGGCGATCGTGCGGTGGTCTTGAGTGCCACGGCAGCTCCACGAGATGACAATTGCCGTGATGGCAATGACGCCTCCAACAAGAGGTAAGAGGAAGGCTTCGGGTTTGATTCCGCTTTGCCAAAGACTGACTCCGAGGATGATTCCGAGCCACCAAGTGATAGCGAGACCGAGGTAGAGTCGCTGCTTCTGGCGGCGGGAAGCGAGGTCGTTGAGGATGTTGTGGAGTTGTTCGATCATGGCGTTGCGAGGGTTCGTTTGGCGCCGATTACGCCGGCGACGAGAGTTTCAACAAGAAAGAAGGCGGCGGCGGCAACTAGGAGCCACCATGCGATGCGTTGGCGGCTTTCTTGTTCGGCATGGGAGAGTTGTGTGGCGATTGCGGCTGCTTGCTGGAGATCTTTTGGCCTATCCAAAGGGAGGCCGAGGGCGCGGAGTTCGGATTCTGGGAGAGGGGTGCGTTCGGTTTCGGAGGGATCGAGTTGAACGACAAAGGTGGCTTCATCCGTTCGTTGAATTCCGGGCGAATCGTAGGTTTCACTGGGGTGAACGGGTCCGGTTTGGTTGTCGGTTTGAAGGGATTGGGAAAGCAGCCCGTGGAGTAGGGGGGGGAATTTTGAGGAGAGGGCGAGTTGGCTATCTACAGGACGCCAGGTTGTGGTAAGAACATGAAGGATACCTTTTCCGATCGGGAAGCTGATCCATGCAGCATCGCCGGAGTCGAAGCTGGCAAGCACCCGCCCTTGAGCGAGTAACTCGTCGGGAAGTCTGCGGTATTTCCAAACCCTGATGCGACTGAAGTCCGAGTAACGAGCATCAGCGAACGGGGAAAAGACTTCGGATTGGAAGTCGATTTCACCGAAGAGCACATGATCTGTGACGGTTGCTTCTTTCGTTGTCGAAGCGGAGACTCCGACCAGTTTTCCCAAGAAATCGGCGGAAGACTGATCGCGGAGAGGGAAAAGGGCGGTTCCACCCGCTTGCAGAAGGTCTGCGACGTCGGACTCGGCATTAATGACTGTGAGGGCGGGTGTTTGGGAGGGTTTTTCGGCGGTGATTTCTATGTTGTAGTCCGGGGTGGATTGAAGGGCTCGGTTGAGGAAGTAGCTTCCTTCGCGGGTGTCGTGAGCTTGCGTTTGCGCAGGGTGCCAGATGTGTGCGACCGGGAGGATGGGAGTGATCCAAGCGGCTTCGTTATCGTACGCGTAGTCGTCCCCAGAGAGGCGAATGGTGCCTTCTTTGGCGAGGCCTTCGGGAGCTTCGAAGATGGTGCTTTCGCCCGGCGGGAGGTGAATCTGGATGGCCTCACTTTGGCTTCCCCATTGGAGCGTGAAGTCGGAGTTTTCTGAGCCCTGGGAGTTCCTGACACGAGCGCGCAATTCTTGATTTTGGGCTGGAAGGATTTGCACGCCCGCGTTGGACCAATTTTCTTTGGGGGTGACGGGGTGGAGGATTACTTGTAGGGCTTGGGGCCAGATTTCGTCGCGGAGTTTGTCGAGGGAGGAGCCGGTTTGGAGGTCGCTGACGAGATGAATCTTGAGTTGGTTTTCGGGTCTGAACGAGGAGATGGCGGCGATGAGGGCGGTATCGAGGTGGGTAGATTTCCAATCGCCTTCGATGGTCGACAGCAGGCTGAGAGCACTGGATTTTCGAGAGCCCACGGCGATTTCTTGAGCACGAGCCGGGTTCAGGAGAGGACGGATTTGATCGGAGAAGGACGCCAGAGCGATCCAGTCATTAATTGGGGTGTCTTCAATTATGGTTTTTGCTGTTTTGCGCGCTTGTTCAAGAGCTTCGCCTCTCATGCTGGCGCTGGTATCAACCAAGATGTAGTGCATTGTCGCGCCGTCATCGCTCACGACTGTTTCGTGCTTTGCGGGAAAGAAGGGACGGGCAAAGGCAAGGATGAGTAAGCTGAGAGCGAGGCAGCGAAGAATGAGGAGAAGGATGTCTTGGAGGCGGGAGCGGGTCTTGGTTTGGAGGGGGGATTCCTCAAGGAACATCAGGGAAGAAAAGGCGATGATTTCTTTTGGCTTGTTCTTTCGCAGGTGTAGGAGAACCGGTAGCACGAGTGCGGACAAACCTGCGAGAAAAACTGGAGCGAGAAAGGCCATGGTGAGTTATCTCTTTTTGGAGCGGGTAATTTGAGGGCCTCGCCCGAGGCGGTCAGAAAGGAGGGTATGCAAGGCGAACTCCAAAGGTTGATCGGTCGGGAGGAGGTGGTGGAGAATGCCAAGGCTATCGGCGAGATTTTTGAGGCCGGTTTGATGGGCTTTGAACTTCTCTAAATAACCAGTGCGGATTTTGGCGGGGTCAGCGTGAAGGAGCTGGCCTGATTCCAAGTCTTGGAAATGCGCGGAATCTTCGAATTGAAAGTTGATTTCGGTGGGGTCGAGGACTTGCAAGAGAGTGAGGTCGTGACCGCAAGCGGTGAGGGAGGATAGAGGAGCTTGGAGCTGTTTCAAAGGAGAGAGGAAGTCGGAGATGATGAGAATCATTCCGCGCGAGCGGCCGCGATTGAGGATGGCTTCGGCGGTCGAATTAAGGGTAGTTGAGGTGCCTTTGGCTTCGCGGTTGAGCGCTGCAAGAATCGCGTGGAGGTGGCCGTAGCGATGGCGGGGAGGGAGATAGTCGCGAGGGATGTCATCGTAGGTCAGGAGTCCGATTTCATCTCCTTGATCGTAGAGAAAGACAGCCAAGGTTGCAGCCAAGGTGCGAGCGTAGTCGAGCTTGGAAAAACTACCGGAGCCGTAGCTCATTGAGCGGCTGAGGTCCAAAAGGAGGTGGCAATGGAGGTTGGTCTCTTCGCGGAATTTGCGGATGACGGTTCGGTCGCGGCGGGCGAGGACTTTCCAATCGAGATAGCGAATATCGTCACCCGGGACGTAGGAGCGGTATTCGGCAAATTCTGCGGAGAATCCGTGGCGATTGCTGCGGTGGAGGCCTTTCGAGAATCCTTCTACGATGAGGCGGGCCCGGAGCTCAAGATTGCGAATCCGCATCAAAGCTGCGGGGTCGGTATAGTTCGGAGGTTTTGAGGTTGTCGAGCTGGGAGCCATTAGGGACTAGGAACATGTTGGATGAGGCGGTCGACGATTTTATCGGCGGTGATGCCATCGGCTTCGGCGCGGAAGTTGGGGAGGATACGGTGGCGGAGGACGGGATGAGCAAGGGCTTGGATGTCAGCCGGGGTGACGTGGCTGCGGCCATCGAGAAGGGTGCGAGCCTTGGCTCCCAAGACCAAGTTCTGAGCGGCACGGAGTCCGGCGCCCCAGTTGACCCAGTCGTTGATGAAGTCAGGCGTTTCCTTTTGATTCGGGCGTGAGGTGCTGGCGAGACGAACGGCGTAACGAGCCGTTTCTTCGGCGATGGGAACTTTTCGGACGATTTCTTGGAAGGCGAGTAAGTCTTCGCCAGTGAAGAGAGCTTCAATGGGTTCGGGGCGAGTGGAGGTGGTGCTGGTGACGACCGCGACCTCGTCTTCTTCGCTCAAGTAATCGATGTGAATATCGAACATGAAGCGGTCGAGCTGGGCTTCGGGAAGGGGGTAGGTGCCTTCCATTTCTACGGGGTTCTTGGTAGCGAGGACAAAAAAGGGATTCGGTAGCGGGTAGCGGGTCCCAGCGGCGGTGACTTGATGTTCCTGCATTGCTTCGAGAAGAGCAGACTGGGTTTTGGGTGGGGTGCGGTTGATTTCGTCAGCGAGGATCAGGTGGGCGAAGAGGGGGCCCTTAACGAATTCAAGGTGGCGGTCATTGCCTTGGTCGATGAGGATTTCGGTGCCGGTGATGTCGGCGGGCATGAGGTCGGGGGTGAACTGGATGCGATTGAAGGAGAGGTGGAAGAGGCGGGCGGTGGAGGAAATGAGGAGGGTTTTGGCGAGGCCGGGAGCGCCGGTGATGAGGGCATGTCCATTGGACAAGAGGGCGATGAGTAGTTGTTCAATGACATCATCCTGACCGCGAATCACTTTAGCGAGTTCGCGTTTGATGCCTGTTTTTGCCTCGGCGATGCGGTAGACGAGAGCTTCTTCTTCCGATTGCGGACTGTTTGCAGTGATCATGAATCTGTTAGTGGGTCATCACGTAAACGATGATGTTGATTCCCATGGGGTATGCTTTTTTTTCGCTGAACTCGGTGAAGAAGTAGGGGTCTTCTCCTTCCCGTTCCCAGCCGTCGCCGAGGTCGTTGTTTCGGCTGATCAGTACCATCATGCGGCCCTTGTCGTCGTAGATGGCGTGGTAGTGGACGTTTTTACCGCCTTTTTCGTAGAAGATTCCGGTGTGACGGCCGGACATGGCGTATTCGATGGCGGGGACCTGGGGCTTTTCCTTGAGTTGGAAGACGATGTTGAAGATGGGGTGGTCTAGTTCCAAGTCCGCGATTGGTCGGTCGGGGAACAGAAGTTTCATTTGTTGTTCGGTTTGTCGCCATTCCTCTGCTCCCCAGAAGTCGTCGATCATGAGGAAGCCACCATTGAGCAAGTGCTCGCGCAGGACTTTGGCTTCTTGCTGGGTGAAGTTGAGGGTGCCGGTTTCGGTCATATACAGGAAGGGGCATTCCTTCATTTTGGGGTCGAGGACGCCAACTACGATGGGATTGGGGTCGACCTTGATGGCGGTCATTTGTTGAAGGCGGAAGGAGAAGTTGAGGTCACTATCGGGGTAGTCGGAGAGCCACTTGCGATGGAACTGGGGGCGGAGGCGGGCAAAGCGGAAGGTGTCGTCTGGAAAACGGGGGTCGTTGGTCCAGTTCTCGACTCCGTTCCGATTGGCCGGGATACCGGGTTGTCTCCAAGACTGCGCGGCAGATGAGAGGGAGAGAGCAAGACAGACAGATGCGGGGAGGAGGAAACAGTGATTCATCAGGAAGGTGGAAGGTTGACGAGAAATTCGAGGGCTATCTCGAAACGCGGATTTTGTTCCAAGGCTTTCAAAACCTCGCGTCGAGATTGCTCAGGATTGGGCTCTAGCAGAATGGTGGCGAGTTCGTAGTGGAGGCGGCTTGAGTCGCGGGGCTTGAGGGCTAGGAGGGAAGTGCAGGCTTCTTGGGCTTGCTGGATTGACTGTGTTTCTTTGGCCGCCTTGAAGAGGGTGCGGTAGGCTGTTTCTTGGAATGGATTGATCTCCAGCATGCGCTGGGCGGTCTTTATGCGTTCGGCAGGAGAGAGAGTTTGGCTGAGCTCCAAGAGACGACTTGCTGCATCAGAATGGTGGGCGTCGATTTCAACGAGTTTGATGAGTGTTTCCCGTTCTGATTTTGTATTGTTGCTGTTTCGATAAACGAGGGAGAGAGCCCAATAAGGATTGTTATCTTCGCGATTATTTGGAGCGGATTGGATGATGTTTTCGAGGAGTTTTTGCGCGCTATTCCATTCTTGCTTCTTAATGAGTTGGGACGCGAGCATCATGGATGAGGAGTAGCGCTTGGGGTGCTGGGCGACCCAGGTTGTGGGGTTGTTTCGATAGGTTTGGTATTCTTCATCGGAGAGAAGAGACCAATCGAGTTCGGGGCCGTAGCCCTTTGCCTGAGACTTGGCGTAGGTTCGGAAGTTCTTTTCGAGTTGATTGAGAGGCTGAGTGCGGTTCGGGAGAATGGCTTTGAGAGGTTTGCCATCAGAAAGATCTGAGAGGATATTCCGCATCGTTTGGAGGCCGAAGTTTTCGATTAAGAACTCCACGACGAGGGAGGCGTGGTAGTAACCGAAGATGATGTCCGGGCCGGCGAAGGATTGATCGATATCGAGAATTGCAGGCATTTCTTCGGCAAGAAAGCGCTCACGGAATTCGGCATTCATACCGAAACCCCAACCGGGCTTCGCTTGTCGTTCTTCGTAGACGCTGATGCCTTCGGTGAGCCAGCGGGGGATGCGGTGTCTGGTGGCGTCGAGAGTGATGGTGTGGGCCATTTCGTGCCAGAGGACGGTTTCCCAGTTGGCGCGACCGAGCTTGCCACGCGGGCTAGTCATGGTGATGACGGGGCCAAAGCAGACGCCGAGAAAGGCCTCGCCACCGGGGAGGCCGAAGGTGCGAATGGCGAAGTCTTCTTGCTTGGGTAGCATTTCGACGAGGACTGGTTGTGAAAGGGAGATTTGGTATTTTTCAGTGAGGGTTTTTTTGGATTTGGCGGCGAGGTCGAGAGCGCGTTTGCCAAAAACGGCCATGTCTTCGGGGGACATGCGGAGGCGGACTCCGTCTTTTTCGAGAATGGGATAGTCGCGGATTTTGTCCCGGAGTTGGATGAGGTTGAAGGCGGCAACGTTGTAGGGGTCGAGGTTGTGGGCGAGTTCGACATTGCGCCAGCCGTCATCGGATTGACCGAAGCGGAGTTGGTTGGAGCCGAGCTCGAAGAGGATGTTGGCTGAAGAGGGGTCTTCTTGACTGGCTTTCTGGAGGAAGGGAATGGCTTCTGCGAAGCGGTATTGAGAGGCGAGAGTTTTGCCGACGGTTGCAGAGACGGTGGGATTGTCGGGCCAGAATTGACGGGCTTTTTTGAGGGCTTCTTGCGCAGAGGAAGGGTCTTCTTCGAGCAAAGCGAGAGCTGCTAGTTGGGCCCATGCTGTGGAATGAACGGGATTCGTTTGAAGGATTTGTTTCAGAGTTTCTCTGGCAGAATTGAAGTCACGTTTTGCAATGAGTTGTTCGGCTTTCAGTAGAAGAGCGGTGGCGAAGCGGGGGTTTTGTTCGAGGGCTAGATCGAGATAGGTTTGGATGTTTAAGTCTGGTTTTTGGAGATTGCGAGGGAGGGGGAGTTGCGATTGTTCGAGGCCGAGCAAGAATTCGGGGTCATTCGGGTGGAGTTTCAACCCGGCGCGGAAGTTCTCGGCGGCGAGTTCTCGGTCATGTGTGGAGAGGGCCAGTTGACCGATAGCAAGGTAAGCGGAGCGGCCTTTTGGGTCGGCCTTTTTTGCCGGTTGGAAATAGCGTTCGAGAACGAATTTGGCGTCGAGGCCGGTTTGAAGAAGCAGTTGTCCGAATGCTACGGAGGAGTTGGAGTTGCCGGGAGTTGGGCCGAATGGTTCGATTTCGATGGTGCGATGAAGGATTGCTTGGGCTTGTTCGGTCCGACCATTTGCGTGGAGGGCTTCGATGACCGCGAGGTTGAGTTCTGGTGAGAAGGGATGGATGCGGTAGAGGCCCTCCGCCTGTTTGAGAGCTTTTTCATACTCCCCTAGTGCTAACATGCTGCGAATGCGTAGCTTTCCGAGGGTCGCTAGCTCTCTGCGGTCAGCATTGACTTTGAGGTTGTGCTTTTTGCACTCAAGATAGCGACCTGTGAGGAATAATGCCCTTTGGTTTTGGATGATTGGGGGTTCCTCCTCTGCCTTGATAATCAGTGGGTTTAGTAGGGTCGCGGAGCAAGCGGCAAGCAGCCAAGTTGCTCGATGTCCCCTGATCATGATTCAAAAAGCTATCAGAAGCAGTCTCCCAAGCAATGGGTATGTTGTGGGAGTTGGTTCTGTCTTTTTGTCTCACGTTCTCAGGTAGGAATTTTACCGGTATTCGGCGAAAATTTTGAGTCAAGGAGAGACCTTGACTGGCCCTTTTGATGGAAGGGCCAGCCGAGCTTGATTTGGATATTTGCTACGTTAGACGTAGTAATTAATGTTCAGGTGAGCATCGCCAGGAGTTCGAGCATGTCGTTGGGCTCGGGCCGTTTCGTGTAGTCGGGGTTGATGGCGGCATCGCGGATGAGGCCGTCGTTGTCGACGAGGTAGCGGGCAGGCATGGGGAGTTTCCAGTTGGAGTTGCCGTTGGTTTTGGGGACGTCGATTCCGAATTGGAGGTAGATTTTGCTCAGGTCTTCGGGGAAGCCGTGGGTGAGGCGGAGTTCGTCGGCGAGCTTGAAATCGAGGTCCTGGATGAGGGGGTAGGTGAGGTTGTGGTCGGCGGCCATCTTTTGGCTGTGTTCGGGAGTCTGGGGAGTGAAGACGAAGAGTTTGCCGCCTTTCGCGAGGACTTCGGGGTAGACTTGCTGCAGAGCATCCAGCTCCGCGACGCAGTAGGGTCACCAGAAGCCCCGGAAGAAGTTGATGATCATCGGACCGTTGCCGATGAGGTCAGCGGAAGCGGTGGGGTTACCGTTGGCGTCGGTGAGGTCAAATTCGGGGAATTCGGAACCTGCGCCGAGGGCTTTTTGATGTAGGCCAGAAGCGACAAGGTCGTTGGTGGCGCGATGCATGATTTCGAGAGCTTCGGCGGGTGCCTGGCTTTCGAAACCAGCGTGAATGGCGTCGAGTTTGTCTTGGAGTTTCATAGTTCGTTTGTTTGAAGGAGCGCGGTGCACTGGCACCGCATTAGGTATTCTTATTGATGTCGTTGTTGCGGAGCTGGTGCTTCGCGCTCCTTCCTCCTTGCCAAGGCCAGTTGGAGAGGCCGGCTTTGGAGGGGTTGGAGCGAATATAGTCGATTGCTAGGCGAAGATGTTCTTGGTCACGAATGAATCGGTCCCAGTAGTCAGGCATCCAAAGGTGAGTGGGTTGGGGTGTTGGCAGTTCTAATTTTTCCCAGCGCCCCAATGTCCAGCTCGCGACATAGGATTTCCAAGATTGAACGATCTTGGAGAGTTGAGTGTGTGGTTGGATGAGGACGTGAACGTGGTTGGGCATGATGACCCATTCGATGAGCTCATAGCGATCACCATCGAAACGATAAAGGCTATTTTTTAAGGTCGAAGCGACCTTTGGATGCTGGAGTGCGCAAGAGCCATGGCCTTGGTCGAGCCATTTGCCGAGCCGACGGCGGGTCTCGTGCGAGCGTTTCTGAGTTGGGAGATTGGCAAGGTCTTGCTTTAGGATTTCGATCTTTTGTGAGGGGATGGAATCAGCGAGGCGGAAAGTGATGGCCTGGAGGAGCTTGGAATTTTCGTAGTGTGGAAGTTGGCCCCGCCAGCGCCACTTGGGAGCGGTGTTTTCTCCAGAACGAAGTTCCCTCGATAGCTTGAAAGCCTCTTTGGTGGGCTCTGGGAGGTGGGGGTTCATTTCGTGGAGGACTGGCTCAATCTTGTTTGTCTTTTCATTGGGTGCGGAGCTGGTGCTCCGCGCTTCTTTTTATTCTCCAGCCATTTTGGCGGGGTCGAGGGCTTCGGCGAGTTGGTCGGCGGTGATGTTGAGTTCGTCGAGGCGTTCGGCGCACAGTTCGCGGACGGTGCGGCCAGTTTCGACACTTTCCTTGGCGATTTTGCTGGCTGGCTCGTAGCCGATGATGGGGGCGAGGCTGGTGACCATGGAGAGGGAGTTTTCGATGAGGGACTCGCAGCGTTCCTTGTTAGCGACGATGTCTTGGACGCACTTTTCGTCGAAGATGGTGGCGACGTTGGCGAGGAGGCGGACGGATTGGAGAATAGCGTCGGCCATGACGGGCATGAAGACGTTGAGCTCGAAGTGGCCGTTGGCGCCGGACCAGGTGACGGTGTTGTGGTTTCCGAAGACACGAGCGGCGACCATGGTGACGGCTTCTGCCATGACGGGGTTGACCTTGCCGGGCATGATGGAGGAGCCGGGCTGGGTGGCCGGAAGGGAGATTTCTCCAATGGAGCAACGGGGCCCCGAACCTAGTAGACGGATGTCGTTGGCGATTTTGTAGAGGCTGGTGGTGATGGTGTTGAGTTGGCCGTGGGCTTCGACGAGGGCATCTTTGGCAGCTTGGGCTTCGAAGTGATCTTCAGCTTCGACGAAGTCGATGGAGGTTTCCTTCGCGATGATGGCGATGGCTTTTTTTGGAAAATCGGGGTGGCAATTGAGGCCGGTTCCGACAGCGGTTCCGCCGAGGGGGAGTTCGTGGAGGGCCTTGAGAGCTTTGTGGGTGCGGTCGATGGCTCGCTCGACTTGTTTGGCGAAGCCCGAGAATTCCTGTCCGAGGCGAACGGGGGTGGCATCCATGAGGTGGGTGCGGCCGATTTTGAGGACGGAGTGGAACTCGTGAGCTTTTTGGACGAGGGATTTGTGGAGGCCTTCGAGGGCAGGGAGAAGGAGGGTTTGGAGGGCCATGCCGGTGGCAATGTGCATGGCGGTGGGGAAGGTGTCGTTGGAGGATTGGCCCTGGTTGACGTGATCATTGGGGTGAGCACCGCAGTCGGGGGCGATTTGTTTGGCGCGGTTGGCGATGACCTCGTTGGCGTTCATGTTGGTCGAGGTGCCGGATCCGGTTTGGTAGGTGTCGACGGGGAAGTGTTCGTCGTGTTGGCCTTCGAAGACTTCGCGGGCAGCTTGGGCAACGGGTTCGGTGATGGAGGTGGGGACGACGCCGAGTTCGGCATTGACTTGGGCGGCAGCGAGTTTGATGAGTCCGTAGGCGTGGACCATGAGGGGATCGACGGGGCGATGGGAGACGGGAAAGTTCAGGACGGCGCGCTGGGTTGAGGCTCCGTAGAGGGCGTCGGCAGGAACGGGCATTTCGCCCATGGAGTCGCGTTCGATGCGTGTGTCAGGCATGGGCCTAAGAGACCAGAGACCAGAGACCAGAGTCCAGACTGAATGGTGGGGAGTTTGGGGGTCGTTTGCGGCGGACCGGGCCGGTCCGCCCTACCCGTTGAGGAGGTCGGGGCGGTTTTGTTGGGTGCGGTGGAGGGCTTGTTTCTTTTTCCATTCTTCGATTTTGGCGTGGTGGCCGGAGAGGAGAATGTCGGGGACTTTGAGGCCGCGGAAGTCGATGGGTTTGGTGTAGGCGGGGGCTTCGAGGAGATTGGGGTCGGAGAAGGATTCGTCTTCGGGGGAGCGCTCGTCGCCGAGGGTGCCGGGGAGGAGGCGGATGATGGCGTCGCAGAGGACGGCGGCAGCGATGGCACCGTTGGTGAGGATGTAGTCGCCGATGGAGAGCTCGAGGTCGATGAGTTCAGTGATGACCCGGTGGTCGACGCCTTCGTAGTGGCCACAGACGAGGATGAGGTGTTGGTGCGTTGCGAGGTCGCGGACGAAGGCTTGTTTGAGGACTTGGCCTTGGGGGGTGAGGAGGATGGTTTTGGAGTTGGGGGTGCGGAGTTGTTCGATGGCGGCGAAGAGGGGTTCGGGTTTGAGGAGCATGCCTTGGCCGCCGCCGCAGAGATATTCGTCGGTCTTTTTATGTTTGTCGGTGGCCCAGTCGCGGAGTTGGTGGGTGCGGATGGTGGCGATTTGATTGTCTTGGGCGCGTTTGATGATGCTCTCGGAGAGGGGCGCGAGGGCGATTTCGGGGAAGAGGGTAATGATGTCGATTTGCACGCGGGGAAGACTCTAGCGAGGAATGGATTGACGCAGCAAGGCCCACCTTTTGGTGGGCCCAGGCACTTCCCCTACTCAGGGGAAGGTTTTTGGATTGCGGCTACAGAGGGTAAAAAGTGGCCAAAATTTTATCGGTTGTCTTTACGCTAGACGAAATTTTCGCAGAGTCGCGCAGAATCTTCTGACAAAGCTGTTTCATTTGATAACGCACTGAATTGGGGATGATTAGGAGCTTTTGGTTTCGAGGTAATGCCAGATGGCTTCGAACTGTTTTTTTGCTTCTCCGTCGAGGACTGGGAGGGAGGATTTACCTTGGTCGTCGGAGTAGCGGGGCATTTTGGTGCCGGGGGTGATGCGGGTGGGGTTGTGCATCCATTGATGATAGAAGTCGGGGCGGAGGCGTTGGTGGGTGAGGTTGAAATTGATGCCGGCGACTTCGAAAGCGTCGGTGGCGTTTTGATCGCCGATGGCGTGGCAAGCGATGCAGCCAAGGCCTTCGTTGTTATCAATGAGTTGTTTTCCGATGGGTGCGAGTTGGTCATTTGGTTCCGGTTTTTGAGGAGAGGATGGAGGGATGCCGTGTTGGTGAGCGAAGCCAGTGGCAAAGATTTCGGGGGACCAGTTTGTGAAGGATGGCATGCGAGCAAGAAGCCAGGGGCGAGGACGGGGGTTGGCGGTTCCGGATAGGATACTAGAAAGGTAGTCGGTGTGAAGCATGGATCCGGTGAAGGAGAGGTGGGGGAAAGATTGGTCGAGGAGTTCTTCGGTGAGAGACTGGTCCAGGAGGTGAGCGGTTTCGGAGTGGAGTTCGGCGAGGGTGGCGGGTTTGCCGTCGTATTGATGGCAAGATTGGCAGCGGAGTTCGGTGAGGTGTCGCTCGAGAAGTTCGGTGGGGGTGTCTTGGGCGAGGGAGGGGAGGGCGTCTTGGCGAAGAGACTCGAGGGCAGGGCCGGCATCTTTGGGGAGGTTGAGGGTGGGGTAGCAGGGGGTGGTGGCCCAGGATTTTTGAGAGATGGAGGCGAAGTCGGGAGTGGAGGTGGGGTCGAGAGGGAGGCCGGCGTGGCATTTGCCGCAGTGGAGTTCTTTGGCGAGTTCGGCACCGCGTTGGGGGTCACCTTGGGGGAAGGTTTGGGAGGGTTGGTGGTCTTTGGTGGCTGCGAGGAGGTAGGCGGTGAGATTGGCGGCTTCTTTTTCGGTAAGGCGGAAATTGGGCATGCGGGTGTGGGGGGAGAGTTGGGAGGGGTTCTTGAGAAAGTCGAGGAGGGCGTGGGGTTTGAATTTTTGGGAGAGGAAGAAGAGGGGGACGCGGTCGGAGGTGAGATCGGTTGAGTCGGGGGTGGTGTGGCAGGCGACGCAGGCGAGTTGGTGGAAGAGGGAGGCGCCGGCGGTGGGGTCGCCTGAAGGAGGGGCTGGGGTGGTGCCGGTTTTGAGGGTGAGGAGGTAGGCGGCGAGATCGGCGGCTTGTTGTTTGCCGGCGTCGTTGTGGGGAACGAGTTGAGGCATGTTGGTGTCGGGCCGGAATTGGGCGGGGTCGGCGATCCAGTGAGCGAGCCATTGTTGGTTGAGGCGGTCGCCGGTGATGGCGAGGATGGGAGGAATGTGATTGAGCTCGGGCATGGCGTGGGTGCCAAAACCTTTTGAGTTGAGATGACATTTGGAGCAGAGGTGGCGGGCGAAGAGATGGCGTCCGGTGGAGGCGAGATTGGTTTGAGTGCCTGGGGTTCGGAATGTGGAGGCAGGAATGGGTTCGGTTGGGAAGGAGCGTTCTTCCCAGAGGAGGCGGAATTCGGCGGGGCCGGATTCTGGAGAGGAGTAGAGCAGCTTGATGTTGTGGAGGCCGGAGTTGAGGCGGAGGCGATCGGATTTGGAGCTGCCGAGGGTGCCGGAATCGGAGAGGATTTCCTTGTCGTTGATGGTGAGAGTCGCGGTGCCTTTTCCGGCAAAGGAGAAGTGGAGGCGTTGGCGTTTTTCCAAGTGGAGGTTTCCAGTCCAAGTGACGGAGAAGGGGCCAGGTTCGAGAAGTGAAGAGGCAGGTTGGTGGTTGGGAACGAAGAGGGCTGGAAGACGGGTGGAGGTGGTGAAATGCTTGTCGTCTTGGGAGAAGGTGGTGTGAAGTTGGGCCTCGAGCAGGGGGGAGAAGAGGAGACTGCAGAGGGGTAAGAAGAGACGTCCCACAGCTGATTATGTTCAGTTATTCACATTGGTTTAACAGGATATTATTTTGTGAAACGGGCGAGGAATCTTGCCTCTTGAATGAGGGTTGAATGAGGATGGAGGGAGACGATGGCAGAGGACCTTTTAGATCAGAAGCGGGGAGGGAAGAAGGAGGGGATGAAGTTGCAGCAGGCGGCGTCAGTTTCGGATGTGTTGGCGGGTGGCCGGGTGATGCCGAGTGCACTGGAGCCGGAGAAGTCGATTTTGTCGACGATGTTGCAGGATCCGCTGGATCGGATCAATGAGGCGGTGGAGGCCAAGGTTTCTCCGGAGCATTTTTACCTGCCGGCACATGGGATTCTTTACAAGTTGTTGTTGGAGTTATCGGACAGCGGGAAGCCGGTTGATTTGGTTTCGTTGCATCAGGTTTTGGCGGACCGGAGTCAGTTGGATGCTATTGGTGGACCTTCGGCCTTGGTGGAGTTGTCGAACCACTCGCCTTCACCGGCGAATTTTAAGCACTATCTTGGGATTGTTCGGGACAAGTTTATTTTGCGGAGTGTGATTGGTGCCTCGAACGAGGCGATTCATGAGGCGTTCGAGAATCCAGAGGAGGTGCCAGCGTTCTTGGATGATGTGGAGAAGTCGATTTTCCAGATCAAGGAGAGCATGGAGTCGGAGGGAGAGAAGTCGGTGAAGGAGCTGATTGGGGAAGTGGTGGATGTGTTTGAGCAGTTTCTGCTGGGGGAGCGAGGGGTGCAGGGGGTTGCGACGGGTTATCCGGACTTGGATGAGATGTCGAGTGGGTTGAAGCCGGGGGAGATGTTCATTGTGGCGGCGCGTCCTTCGATGGGAAAGACGTCGCTGATGATGAATATCGTGGAGCACATTGCGGTGGATCAGAAGAAGCCCACGCTGGTGTTTTCGTGTGAGATGTCGTCGCAGCAGATTGTGCAGCGTTTGTTGTTTTCGCGGGCGCGGTTTGCGTTGTCGCAGTTGCAGCCGGGGATTCAGCCGACGCGGCAGGAGTTGGCGAACATCAAGAAGGCGGCGCAGGAGTTGACGGAAGCGCCGCTGTTTATTGACGATACGCCGTCGCTACCGATCGGTGATTTGCGGGCGAAGGCGCGGCGGAAGAAGCGGGAGGATGATATTCAGTTGATTGCGGTGGACTACTTGCAGTTGATGCGATCGAAGTCGAAGCAGGCGGGTGATTCGCGGGAGCGGGAGATTGCGGAGATTTCAGCGGGGCTGAAGGCGATTGCGAAGGAGTTAAGTATCCCGGTGATTGTTTTGGCGCAGTTGAACCGGGGACCGGAGCAGCGGGGCGGGAGTCCGCGGATGTCGGATTTGCGGGAATCGGGTTCGATTGAGCAGGACGCGGATCTGATCGGGCTGCTTTATCGTCCGGAGTATTACAACGACTCGACGAAGGATGATGCCGAGCAGCAGGCGGAAGAGAATGAGGGCTTGGCGAAGTTGATTATTGCGAAGAACCGTAATGGCCCCACGGGTGACGTGGACCTCACCTTCTTGAAAGAGTTGATGAGGTTTGAGTCACACGCGCGACCGGCAGGCTAGATTCTCCTATTTGAGCTTTTCGATTTCGGCGAAGGCTTCGTCGTCACCAACAGCGACAATTTCGCCATCGGCGGATACGAGGGTGTATTCGGGCACGAAGTCGGTTTGTTCGTATTGGCGGAGGCCGCTCTCTTTAGCGTCTTTGGGGAGGACTGTGAGCCAAGGGAATTTTTCTTTTTTGGCCCAGGAGATGGCGGCGTCGTTTTCGCGGTCGAGGGAGACGTGGATCATCTCAATTTTTTCGTTTTTGGCGATGAGCTTATTGTATTTCTCCACCAACTGTGGAGCAGATGCCCGGCAGGGGGGTCACCATGAGGCGGAGTAGTAGAGGAGGAAGTAATCGGGTTTCTTCTCCAGCTTGGCGTCTACGAATTTTCCGTCCTTGAGCAGTTTGACTAACCCTTCGGTTTTGGGGGCGACGGGATTCTTTTTGGTGGATTCGTCGAGGAAGGTGATGTCGTCAGCGGAGAGTTTGTCTTTGGTGAATTCGATTTCCTTTTCGTTGACGAGGAGGACGACCTTACCGGACTCGGGGTCGTAGCTTTTGAGGTCGCCATCGAATGTTTTTGAGCCATCGGAACTGGTCCAAGTGCGGGCCTGAATGGACAGGGTGCCTGCAAGCAAGATGGTGGCGAGAGTCTGCAATTTCATCGTTGGTGAGAGAGGCCGGAGGTGGATTTATTCCGCCAGCTCTTTAATTTTCGCAAAGCAGGCGTCAGCGCCGTTGGCGATGCTGTTGCCCTCGCCGTCCACGAGGTGATATTCGGGGACGAAGTCGTTGGTTTTGTAGTCGCGCATGGTGCTGCGCTGCACTTTGTCGGGTAGGATGGTTGGCCAGGGCATGGATTCCTTGGCGGCCCACTGTTCGGCGGCATCGATTTGTCGGTCGAGAGAGACGTGAATCATTTCGACCTTGGGGTTGTCGGCGATTTCGGAATTGTATTTCTCCACCAACTGTGGAGCTCCGGCCCGGCAGGGGGGTCACCAGGAGGCTGAGAAGTAGAGGAGGTAATATTCGGGAGCTTCTTCGAGAGTGTATTTTTTGAATTGGTCGCCATCGAGTTTGGAGACGACGCGGTAGGTGAGTTTGGCGCCCACTTTTTGGGCAGCGAGGACTTCTTCGGCCTTGGGCTTGTTTTTTTCGGCATGCCATTCTTGGACGAAGGTGATGTCTTCTTCGGAGAGTTTGGACTCGTCGAAGGAGAGGCTGCGACCGTTGGTGAGGACGGTGACTGTTTTTGCTTCGGGGTCGTATTCCTGAAGTTCGCCTTCGAAGGTTTTTTCGCCATCGGCACTTGTCCAAGTGCGAGCACTGGAAAAGAGGGACAGGCTTAAGAGGATGGCGAGGATGAAAGAACGTTTCATGGCTTCCCTGAAGTAACGCAGCAAAGGCGGTTTGTCGTCCTTAAAATGTGCAAGCGAATCAGTTGAGTGCGTTCTTGGGCCACAGTTGGTGCTGGGCTGGCGGGACAAGGGGCATTGCGGTGAAGGAGAGTCGGTTGTCCCGGATTGTCCAACTCAAGTCATTTTGAAAGTTGTTGCTGAGTTCCCCGAGGACGTCCCGGTAGCAGGCGAGGATGCAGATGCGGTTGCTTCCCTGGTTCGAGGGTGCGAGGCCCCAGACTCCGTTGTGTCCTTGCTCGAGCTGGTCAAGAAGGAGGCAGAGTTGGCTGGTGGAGATTGGGCAATGGGAATCGATGAGAACCACAATATCGCCAGAGGGCTTGCGGGGTGATTTGAGATGGAGGCTTGGGTGCAGGGGGGTGTGGGATGAGCTGAAGACTTCCCAGTGGTCGGCGAGTTTCATCGCGGACTTCGTGAGGGAAGCCTTCACTGTTTCTAGGTCAGGGGTTCCGTGGTCTGCCACAATGAAAGAGAGGCAGTGGTAGGGCTTTTCCCCGGGTTCAGATTCCCGGGGGCGGGAGGGGTTGAGTATTATCATTGGTCGCGCGTCGTTGTTTCCACGATTGGGAAGGCAAGGTCTGAGCCAAGCTTGTGTCATCTTCGCAATTCAATGGATGTTAGTCGTTTGTTCGGCGTGATGATTCTGCGAAACAATTATTTAAGCTTTAAATACGGTAATATTTACCGAAGGTAAGGGCGGAATAGCCCGATATTTTTTACAGTCTTTGTAAAAATTACAGGATTTGGTGTTTCCTGAGTTAGCCGTTGATGCGGGCAGCCGCTTTGGAAGCGGCTGTGGAGCCGTCTTTGGGCGCATTTTCAGCCTCAGTCATGCGCATGCCAACGGGCTTGGAGACGCCGAACTCTTCCATGGTGACGCCGTAGAGGATATCGGCGCGGCTCATGGTGCGCTTGGAGTGGGTAACGATGATGAACTGAGATTTGTCGATGAACTTGTCGAGGACCTTGAGGAAGCGGCCGATATTCGATTCGTCGAGGGGGGCGTCGAGTTCGTCGAGGACGCAGAAGGGGGAGGGTTTGACTTCGTAGATAGAGAAGAGGAGGGCGACAGCGGTCATGGAGCGTTCGCCACCGGAGAGGAGGGAGATGGATTGGAGCTTTTTGCCGGGAGGTTTGGCGATGACTTCGATGCCGGATTCGAGGGGGTCGTCTTCGTCGACGAGCATGAGGTCGGCCTTGCCTTGTTCGCCGAAGAGGACCTTGAACATGGCTTGGAAGTTCTTGCGGACCTGGGAGAAGGTTTCGGCGAAGCGTTTGGTGGTTTCCTCGTTGATTTTCTCGATGACCTCGAGGAGTTCGGCCTTGGAGTTGACGAGGTCGTCGTGCTGGGACTTCACGAATTCATGTCGTTCGACGAGTTCGTCGAATTCTTCGATGGCGTCGACGTTGACGGGACCCATGGAGTCGACCTTGCGCTTGAGTTCGGTGGCGAGGTTTTCAACGAGTTCCCAGTCAGGTCCATCTTCTTGGAGGAAGGCTGGGGTTTGGCCGGGGGTGTTGTCGGCCGGTGAGTTGGATTCTTCGAGTTGTTCGTCCTGTGGTGGACCGGGGCGTTCCGCTCGGCTGTCGTGTTCAGCGAGGGTTGAGTGCTTCTCTTGTTCGCCGATGCAGGTGAGGAGGGCGTGGGCATCGGGGCGGAAGTGTTCGAGTTCGACTTGGTGGCGTTCGAAGACGGTGTTGGTGAGGTTTTCGAGTTTGAGGTTGGTTTTGGTGAGGGCAACTTCTTCGCGGCCGCGTCGTTCGGTGACGTTGTAGATTTTTTCGCGGGTGCCGGAGAGTTCGGCTTCGGTGGAAGTGATGGAGTGGCGGAGGAGGAGGCGCTTTTCGTCAAAGGTGGTGAGTTCGGTGGAGAGTTCTTGTGCGGAGAGGTTGTTGCTTTCGATTTCGGACTCGAGGACGGCGTCGGCTTCCTTGTCTTTGTCGATGCGGTTTTCAAACTCGCGGATTTCGGTTTCGCGTTTTTCGACGAAGGTTTTGAACTCGTCGATGCGGGACTGCATGGGGCGTTGGAGATCTTGTTCGGATTGGTGTGCGCGGCGCTCAACGGCGAGTGAGGTTTGAAGTTCGTTGAGGCGGGTGGATTGTTCGGAGAGGCGGCCTTCGAAGCCGTCGGCGTCGTTTTGGAGGTCGCGGAGAGCGGTTTCGAGAGTGGCGATGGTGCCTTGGGACTGGAGGAGTTCGGCTTCGCGGGCGGCGCGGGATTCGGTGGCAGTTTGTTCGCGGTTCGAGACGTTCGACTTCTCGGCTTTGAGGGAATCGAGTTTGCCGTCGAGGTTTTTGATCTCGCGGTCGCTGAGAGTGAGTTGGCCTTGGGCTTTGGAGACTTCGATGCGGACTTCGTTGAGGCGGGATTTGCACTGCTCGGCTTCTTCGCGGGCGGCGTAGACTTGGGCGTCGAGGTCTTCGAGGTGGGCGGTGTGGTTGGTGATTTGGGTTTCGAGAGAGGCGACTTCTTCGCGGAGGGTGACGACTTCGTTTTGGCGTTGGAGGACGGAGTCGCCTTCCTTTGCCTGGCCGCCGCGGAGGAGTCCGCTGGGGAAGAGGACTTCGCCGGAGTCGGTGACGTAGGTGAGGTCGCCGAAGGATTTGCGGATTTCGGAGGCGGTCTTGCGGTCGGGAACGATGAGGACCTTGTCGAGGAGGGTGGTCAGGAGGTCGGTGACGGAGGGGTCGGCCCTGACGCAGTCGATGGCCCAGGCGAGGGCGCTGGGAGGGAGGGCTTCGCGTTGGTGGGCGAGGCTGGGGTTGACGAAATCCTTCGGGAGGAGAGCGGCTTGGCCGAGATTTTTTTCGGCGAGGCGGTCGAGAATGGTGTCGGCGAATTCGGCGTCGCGAACGAGGACGGCTTGGAGGGTGTCGCCGAGGATGGCCTCGATGGCGGTGGCGTATTGGTTTTCTACTTGAAGTTTGGTAGCGAGGACGCCTTCGACGCCGGCGCGAAAAAGATCGGGGTCGTCGAGGCCGTTGAGGACGGACTGGGTGCCCTGGAGGAGGCCTTCGCCGGATTCGAGGACTTGGTTGAGGACTTCGAGACGGGATTTTTTGGAGGTGAAGGTGCGGAGGAGTTCGTCACCGGATTTGCGGGCGGAATCGAGGTCGCCGCGGGTGTGTTGGTAGGCGCGTTCGGTGGTTTCCTGGGCTTCGGTGAGGTCGGTGAGCTTGGCTTCGAGTTCGGAGAGGGTGGTGGTGGCTTGATCGTGACGGGCGCGGGCTTGTTCGAGTTCTTGGGAAAGGCGTTGCTCTTCGGATTCGAGTTCTTTGCCGCGTTCGCGGGAGGCTTCGGCTTGGGCGAGGTCGCTTTCGATGCGGGCTTGGATGGTCGCGAGGAGGGTGCGGGTTTGTTCGGCCTCGCGGCGGGTGTCGCGGAGTTTGGCGACGACTTCGTTGCGGGAGTCCTGGGCCTTCATGACCTGGTCCTGCTGTTCGGCGACAGTTTTTTCCTGGTCGGAGATGCGCTGGAGGCGTTCTTCGATCTGGGATTGGGATTCGGCGAAGTCGAACTCTTGTTGATTGAGGCGTTGGCGGGTTTCCTCGATATCGGCGCGGTTTTGTTCGATGCGGGATTGGAGTTCTTTCCGGCGTTCTTCGTTGAAGCCCATGCGGGAGCGAGCGGCTTCGGCGGAGGATTGGTGTTCGGAGATTTTTTGGCGGAGGTCGGAGAGTTCGGCCTCAAGTTTTTGGGAGGCATCGCGGGCGTCGACGACGGCACCTTCTTGGGCGGGGAGTTCGGCTTCGAGGGCGGTAATTTCTTTTTCGAGGGAGGCAAGGTTGGTTTTGAGTTCTTCTTCCTCGGCGCGGAACTCGGTCCAGAGTTTGTGGGAGTGGTGGGTATCGAGGATGCGGACGGCGCCGGAAAGTTCCTTGTAGCGACGGGCCTTGGAGACCTGACGCTTGAGGGAGTTCATGCGGCGTTCTTGTTCGGCAATGACGTCGCCGGTGCGGAGGAGGTTGGCCTCGGTGTATTCGAGTTTGCGGAGGGCTTCCTTTTTGTCCTTTTTGAATTTGGTGATGCCGGCGGCTTCTTCGAAGACGGCGCGGCGTTCCTCGGGCTTTGAGGAGAGGATTTGATCGATCTGGCCCTGGGCCATGATGGAGTAGGCGGAGCGGCCGATGCCGGTGTCCATGAAGAGTTCGTGGATATCGCGGAGGCGGCAGGGCTTATCGTTGATGCGGTATTCGGACTTGCCGTCGCGGAAGACACGGCGGGTAATGGCGACTTCGTTGAAGTCCATCTTGAGGGCTTCTTCGCAGTCGCCCATGGTCATGGTGACTTCGGCCATGGAGTGGGCTTTACGTTTGTCGGTGCCGTTGAAGATGACGTCGGCCATTTCGCCGCCGCGGAGGGCTTTGGCGGAGGTTTCTCCAAGGACCCAGCGGACGGCGTCGACGACGTTGGATTTGCCGCAGCCATTGGGGCCGGCGATGCCGGTGACGCCTTGGTCGAATTCGAGGTGAGTTTTGTCGGCGAAGGATTTGAATCCTTGGATATCGAGGCACTTGAGAAACATGGTGGAAGCAGGCTTGCTGATAGTTCAGTCAATTAAAGTTTGAGCGGCAAGGGGAAGGAGGCGGAAGGGTGGAATTCGTCTGCTTTTTTAGAATTTGGGTCAGTTTTTGATACGGGGAGGTTGACTAGGCCCGGTGGACAAATTGCTTCGACGAGCGAGGTTTGAGGATTTTGATAAGAGATTTGTCTGTTTGCACAGAAGAAGGGAGGAGAGTGAGGCTAATTTTCCCAAGGTCTTCGTTCTTTGAGCGACGACGAATCTCGATTCGCCGCCTCTCAAACGCGTTGATGCCTACGGCACCCTCCGGGCAATCCTTTGGATTGTCTGTCTCTGCTTCGCTCCGGCTGCCCTTGAAAAAATTTGCTCTCATCGCCCATCAAATCAATTTGTCCACCGGGCCTAGTCAAGGCTCGCGCAAAAGTGCAAGCGGGAGTGTTTTTTGCCGCAAGAGGCCTCAACGACTCAGAAGCTGATGACTTTTTCTGAGATGCAGTCGAGATGGGGCTTCACGGGGAAAATTTATTAGGCGGGAGCATCTCGAGCAGACTGTTGAGGGTCTTTTTTGAAGTCGCCTCTTTTGCCAATCAGGCCACCGTATCCAGTGGGCTCCGCACTCCCCGGCTATTTCCCACTTGGGCCGCGTGAGCATAGATCTCTGTTGTTGTCACTTGGGCATGTCCTAGCAACTCCTGCAAAGTCCTGATATCCGTGCCGTTCTCCAGCAAATGGGTGGCAAAGGAATGGCGCAGGGCATGAGTCGTGACCCGCTTGGCAATGCCCGCAGCCTTGGCCGCTCGCTTGACGGCCTCGGCGTAGACATCGGCGTGCAGGTGATGCCGTCTTCGGATTCTGCTCACGGGATCGCAGGACAGTGCGGCAGCAGGAAAGACCCACATCCATTCCCAGCTCTCACTCGCCCGAGGAAATTTCTTGCCCAAACCACCAGGCAGGGCGACCCCGGGCAAGTCCGCCGACCTGTCTGCTTCCCAAACCAGCCGGGCTTTCGCCAACTGGCTGCATAGCTTGTCTTTCAAACCATCCGGAATCATTGTCACCCGGTCTCGATCCCCCTTGCCACCGCGTACCGTCAAGAGCCCACGCTCAATATCCAAATCCTTCACCCGCAACCCAACCAGCTCCCGCAATCGCAAACCTGAGCCATACTGCAAACTCGCCGGCACCTGATACCTCAGTTCCAGCTTCCCAATCAGCGCGAATACTTCTCCACTCGAAAGTACTACTGGAATCCTCGGTTTCGTCTTTCGCAGCCTCACATCGAGAACCACCTCCTCATCGCCACAGACTTCGCGGAAGAAAAACACCAACGCATTCAACGCTTGCTTTTGTGTCGAGAAACTCAATCGCTCTTTGGCCACCAATTCCGTCAACCACTCCGCCCCCTTTTGATGCGAACGCGCCCGCTGAGCCGAACCCACCCAGCGCCCGAACCGGGCCGCCCACTGAGCATAAGTCTTTCGCGTTCGGAGCGCCAATCCCCTTCTGCCGCCCGTTTGCATCACCGCCCGGTGCATCCTCTCGCCCAAGGTCAAACCTTCTCCTCCTTCCTGGCGGGCGAACTCAAGCCATTCCAAATACCAAGCCACCGCCTCTCCCCATTGCCCCAGTTGCCAAACCTCTCTTTCCTTTGCTAACACCGCCTCTTTCCAAAAACCAAGAGCAGCCTCACGCCCCGGCTTGAAATCCCAACGCAATCTCCAGGATTCAAACCAATTCAAGACCATCAAATAACCTTCCCGGTCCTTTCGAGCGACTTTCCGGGAAGATTCCAAATCATTCCGCCAATCCAGCTTGTTTTTTTGAACATGCACATCTGAACATTCAAAGAAAAACTGAGAACAAAAAGGATATTTTGATACCGATACGCCTGCTATCCGGGCTTCCAGTCTATCTAGGTTAACTAAGAAATAACAAGAACCAGAAGAAAGCTAGAATTTCTCAACAACCTTACTTACTAGATTTGCGTATTTTCGTCTTAACGCTCTCACTGTTCGCTACTTGATAAAGGCAACCTTCTAGCCTCTTGCAAAATGCGCACCGGCCTATCAAAAATACGCCCAACTAATAAACACTGTTATGGTAAAATGAAATTGTTGTTATTTATCCTACTATTCGTGCCTAAGTCAGGAATAGCAGCGCTTACCTTTCTTAACCTGAATTCGACGAGTGTCGGTGGCGTCGATTACGAGATTGTAACAAGCACGGGACTTTCAGTTGAGTCGAATGGTGTCGATTTCAGTTTAGTTGACCCCGGAGCCCAAGTGACGATTTCTTTTGGCGGAGTGTTTGTAGATATAGTCCTCAGGCCGGGAAATACCGTTTGGTGGAATGACTCCCAAGACGATGATATGCTTATTACCGTTGTGGGGACAATCAACGACTTAAATGATCCAGAAGGCGAGATTGCATCTCTTGCTGGCCTTGGTAGCTCTCAATCTTTGCTAGAATTTTCTTACGCTAACATCATTGGAGAGTTCGGGCCAAACGGAAATGACTACCTTTCGGCAGAACAAAATTGGGAGATCGAGATGAGAGTAAACTTGATAAGATTTGAAAGAGCGCAGAACACAACTAATGGTTCAGGATTTTCTCTCCAGATCGACCCCTCCACCGCTTCTCCGATCCCGGAGCCCACAACATCACTCTTTATTTTTGTAGCATTTCTAGCGTGGGGTGGTTTTTTCCGTTATAGAACGTAATTAAGTCACCAAAACCATAACAAGCCGTGGCTGCCAACCGGGATAGGCGCGCTGTGATCAATCGCGGCCGGCAAGCCGTCCGAGTTTTAGTCCATTTGGATATTGTCAGCCCGGTGGCAGCACTCTAACGTTAGCTTAAAATTATGCCGTTTCCCGTAGACCTAAAGTTCATTGAGCAGGCCGAAGAGAAGCTGGGGGTTAATTTTCCTGATTCGTTTCGCGCGGGAATGAGTGAATTAAACGGTGGTGAGATTGAGACAGATGAAGATTTGTGGCAGATCCACCCATTTTTCGATACATCAGATAAGAAACGGCTGAGAAGAACTGCAAATGATATTGTTCGTGAGACTGCATCTGCGAAGGATTGGACGGGTTTTCCAGATCATGCTGTAGCGATTGCTTCGGGACAGTCCGGAGACATCGCTTTATTGCTTCCAGATGGGGATGATAAGAGCAGCCTTCAGGATGTAGTTTATGCCTGGGATCATGAAACAGGCTCGAAGACTGTCTTGGCTTCAACGACCGAAATTTGGCTTGAAAAACGAAGCTAACAAGGCGCAGCAGGCTGACTGGGACCCGCCCTGAGTTGATCTGTTTCTGGAGGCCTCGGAAGTCTGTTCTTGTTCGCCCAGCAGCTGTGCTCTAACGTTCTGCCTAAAATGCTCGTATGCGTAATCTAATAATCATGGCCGCGTTCTTATCATCCCTCGGGAGACTCTTCGGCGACGACAAGCCTCCGTATGAGATCGCTGAGATCTACACCGACATGCGAGAGCAAGTTCTCAAGCTCAATGAGAAAGACATGCCCAACCTAAAAGGGAAGCCAGTCTGGGCAGTGCTGATGGAGACTGCATTTCCTGAAGCTGCATACACTCTTGTTGCGGCTACCGATGGTGCTGCCAGCCTTTACTTTTCCAATGGCGGCGGGACGATCGGAGCTGGTGAGCATGAGAACGTTCGTCCCGAATCGCTCAAGATGGTGAAGATGGCCGAGAACTACCTCAAGCATATGAAGAAGGTCGATAAGTTCCCAGTGGCTCAACCCGGGAAGACGACCTTCTACGTCATAACACCCAAGGGCGTTTTTGCTTACACTGCCAAGGAGAATGATCTCGGTGAAGAAAGGGATAAGAAGCTGTCGCCGCTATTCCACCAGGGCCATCAACTGATTGGGCAGATTCGGATGGCCGAGGAAAAACAACGGGCAGAACAAGACGGTGGTGGCAAGGGCGAGTAGCGCCTCTAGTTCGCTTCGCTCTGGACAGCATCACTCCGCCCTGCCACACCTTTAACGTTCTGCTAAAAATGCTGGATTATCAACAACTTGCTGTGGCGTGCCACTTCGGTTCAGCATCGAAAGCAGATATTGAGGTTTATATCCAATCCGTCGTCGAAAGTGGTGCGGAATATGACAACCGGATCTTCGAGGCATATGCCAATGATCTAGGTGTTGCCCGGGTGAAGTTGCTCGAATTTATCGCTGTTTCCTATCCTGATTTCCAGATCAAGACGGCTCAATGTCTCGGACCATGCAGAGCGGAACTAAAGAGACAGATTGGGTTGCTCCTTGATGAGGTCATCACGCCGTCGAGTTTCTGCGAGTTTTTCAACGCAATGGAGATGCAACTGGTTATAGACTCAGAGTTCGCACCAGACGAAGTTGCGTTTCTGGGAGATCTCTACAATTGCTGTGATTGGTGCGATGATACTTGGACACTGGAGAATTCTCGACACTTGGCCGAAGAGGGGTCTCGTATCGTTTCTGAAATCGACAAGGCAGAACAAGCCGTGGCTGCCAACCGTGACCCGCGCGGGTGATCAATCGCGGTCGGCAAGCCGCCCGATTTTTAGTCCATTCGGACATTGCTAACACGGTGGCAGCACTCTAACGTTCGCTGAAAAATACATGAGCCGCGCAGGATTACTCTTAGCTCTCTGCCTACTATCTTTACCGAGTTGCAGCAGGAGCCCGTTCAGGACGGACATCACTGGCATCCCTTCAGTAATAGGCCCAGACGAGGAGATTACGATCAGAGCGCGATTGACCAACAGGAGTCAATCGCCTCAGGCACTTGATTTTCCAGACGTAATCGAGCGCTCTAGCGGAGTTCAGTTTATTCCTCGTGCGCAGAATGCTCAAAAGGGCTTCATTCCCGGGGACTATGCAATCACGGCGAACGTAATCAGCAGCAATCCCCCTCAAGGCGATTTGCTCCAGCCGGGCGAAGAGCGCGAATACGAAATCGCATGGAGGCCTGCCGTCAAAGACCATGGACCTGGTATTCTTCTGGTGACGCTTCCGTATCCATTCCCGAGATACTCGACCCACACAATCGAAATCAAATCAGCAAACAAGATGCTGGTGGGAAGCGCGACTGGCGCCTCTGGTTCGCTCCGCTCTGGAGCGTTTGACTCTGCGCTCCCACAGCTTTAACGTTGGGCTAAGAATATGAACGACGCTATGGACAGTCTTTCCGATTTGGAGCGCAACGTTTTGTTCGCACTGGCGGAGGATGATCCCGAGCGTGAGACTCTTCTCCGACAGATCGAATCGGCAAGGGTGGCGGATCGTGACTATACCGGTGTCGGGCTCTACACCAAGCTAACCGTCAATCCGGACGTTCCGAAGCTTACGACCACGAATCGATTGATCGAGGACTATCCGAAGCTTGGATTGATCCATCCCGATCTAGAGGCGGGAGCAGGTGTGATCCTCTGGCTCGACGAAGCGAAGATCGATACCATCGAGTTTTACACGTTCAGCGGGGACTGGCCGAAGGACGAAGCTGCCTTCAAAATCGACAAGCCCAACAAGACGCTGGACACCAAGACCTGACCCGCTGCGAGACGAAAGCGCCATGATAATTCGAATCCTTAACCCGCAATCAACGCTCGCCTTCCGGTCAGGTCTGGGTCAGCTTTGACGTTCTGTTTAAAATGGATGCCGTAATCATTAAGCAAAATCGCTCTAACAGTTGGACAGCTTTTGGTATTCTCCTAGCACTAGTTCTTCTGACTGTTTCAGCTATAGGAATTGTAGCAGCTTGGCCAATCAGTCTTTCGTTTGAGTGGTTTTTGCTTCCTTTACTGTTTATTGGTTCTCTCGTGCTTGGTGCTAACTACGTTTATTGGATGCTTTCTCCACGCGAAACGGCTTTTTCGGTCAGCCCCAACCAGATCAATATCGAAGATCAACCCGTATTTCGTAGGATTACCCGATCATTCGAGCCTTCGGATGTTGTTGAGATTGTCTACAACAGTGAATCGTCCTCTTATCTAAGAACTGGTGATGGGAAGCGGCATTTATTAAGTGATATTCTGATGATGAAGAGGGATGCTATATTTTTAGCGGTTTCCAAATTTCATCCAGAGATTCAGCTTACAGAAAACAACTGACAGAACAAGCGGATGGTGGCAACCAGATACAGCGTAGAGTTTTCGGAGACTGTCTTGCTTCTTTGAGAGGGTTTTGGTATTCAAAAGTCATCAGGCGTCATGTATCTGGCGCCACACCTCTGACGTTGTGCCAAAAAATGTGGACTCCCTACACAGAGCGGAATGGGCGACGCCCTGACTTCCGAGTGAGCTACCGCTTCATCCCTCACGATGACGGAGGGAGGGTGCAGCGCCCATACCAAGGCTACCGTTCAGATTTCCTCTACGAGGGCGAAGATCCACAGACGGATGGCATCTACATGATTTGGCCCGAGTTTCTGAATCCCGACGGATCAGTGATGCTCGAAGATCAGACGATGGTGCCGGAGACTGGCGAGGCTTACATGTGGATTCTTTACTACGACAGGATGCGTGATTACCACAGTGAGCAAGCTACCCCTGGCCGGCGCGGATGGTTCATGGAGGGGTCACGCAAGGTGGCAGAAGCAACGATTCTTGAGCAGATTGCTTTGGCCGAACCCCTTCCAGCGAAGTGACCACACACGAATATAAACCAAGGCACAACAAGGCGTCGCACCACAATCCGCTACCCGCTCCGAGTTCAATTTCTTGGGATCACTACAACCTTAAACCTGTGTCGAAGCCCCGCTCCCGGTAGCGGATGTGTGGACTCTGACGTTCCCAAAAAATCCGATGAAGAGCATCGCCGTTGCCCTCAGTCTGACTGGCATTGCGTTCCTCCTTGGCTCATTGGGCTATCTCGTGATTTCGCGCCTGCTGGGGGCGGCGTTCGGAGGACTGTTCCGGATGTTCATGTATCATGAGACGCATCCATTCCAATACATAGGGATCGTTGCCATTGTGTTCGGAATCATCGGTGCGGCATGGGTTCGACTTTTTGATGTAATTGAAGGATGGA
>JBCCZX010000002.1:0-49517 GCA_039186735.1 Verrucomicrobiota bacterium
GAGCAGAAGGCTGAAGACGGGGTGTCCAAGTTGTTTGAAGGGGACGAGCAGCGCATTAATATCATCGATACTCCAGGCCATGTGGATTTCACGGCTGAGGTTGAGCGTTCGTTGCGTGTCTTGGATGGCGCGGTCGTCGTTTTTTGTGGTGTTGCTGGTGTGCAGCCGCAAACGGAAACAGTTTGGCGACAGGCGAACAAATACGAGGTTCCACGAATTATTTTTGTGAACAAGATGGACCGAGTGGGTGCAGATTTTCAGGCTGTTGTCGAAGAGGTGAAGGAAAAATTGGGAGCGCAGGCGCTCCCAATTTTGATCCCGCTGGGAGCAGAGGACGCGTTACGCGGGCAAATTGACGTTATCAACAGGAAGGCTGTAATTTACTCAGACGATGACAAGTTGGGCTCGACGTATGAGGTTCGGGATTTGGAGGGTGAGGAAGTGGAAGTTGCCGAGACGGCTTACGCTGAGTTGTTAGAAGCGGTTGCGGGAGTCAACGAGGAGCTGGGAGAGAAGTTTTTAATGGAGGAAGAGATCACGACCGAGGATCTCAAGAAGGGGCTGAGAGGCGCAACAATTGCGAATGAGATTATCCCGGTTGCGGGTGGTTCGGCTTTTAAGAACAAGGGAGTGCAGTATCTTCTTGATGCAGTTGCTGACTATTTGCCCAGTCCGCTCGATATTCCGGCTGCAATTGGACATCATCCCGACGATGAGTCGAGAGAGGTCTTGGTGAAGACTGATGATGGAGAGAAGTTCTGTTCGTTGGCATTCAAGTTGACCAACGACAAGCATTTCGGGAAGTTTGTCTTTTTCCGGGTTTATTCGGGTCAGGTGTCGAAAGGTGACCAAGTTTTCAATCCCCGGACGGGGAAAAAGGAGCGGGTGGGCCGATTGATTCAGATTCAGGCCGACCGCTTTGAGGATATCGAAACCTGTTACTCGGGTGATATTGCGGGGATGGTGGGACTGAAGAATGCGGCGACTGGAGATACCTTGTGTGATACTCAACTCAAGGTGGCCTTGGAACGTCCCATTTTCCCGGAGCCGGTGATTGGGATGGCTGTGGAACCGCGTTCGACGTCGGACTCGGAGAAGATGTCTACGGCGCTGGCCCGCTTGTCTGATGAAGACCCGACCTTCGTTGTTTCCACTAATGAGGAGACGGGGCAGACGATTATTTCGGGAATGGGTGAGCTTCATCTCGAGGTGATCATCGACCGGCTCCTGCGAGAGTTCAACGTGCAGGCCCGGGTCGGTAAGCCGCAAATTTCTTATCGAGAGACCATTACCCAACCCGCTGGAGGCGAAGGGAAGCTGCAGAAGCAGACAGGTGGAAGCGGGCAGTATGGGCATGTGATTTTGGATGTTCGTGCCAATGAGAAGGGGAGTGGAAATACTTTCGAAGATTCGGTGACAGGAGGTGCGATTCCGAAGGAATTCATGAATGCGGTGATGGGAGGATTGAAAGAGGCGATGACAACCGGGATTGTGGCGGGTTATCCGGTAGTGGATGTGCACGTGAATGTGAAGGGGGGGTCGTTTCATGAAGTCGATTCGAACGACAATGCCTTTCGGATGGCAGGCATATTCGCGGTACGTGATGCCTTTGCGAAGGCCAATTCGATTTTGTTGGAACCGGTTATGAACGTCGAGGTGTCGACTCCACCTGACTATCAGGGTGATGTGATGGGAGATCTCAACCGCAGACGTGCTCATTTGGGCAGTATGGAAACCAAGGGTCCGGTCTGCACTTTGAAAGCCGAAGTGCCGCTCTCGGAGATGTTTGGATACATGACTGACCTGCGGACGCTTTCTTCGGGGCGAGCTTCTTTCACGATGGAGCCAAGTAGTTTTGAACCTGTTCCTGAAAAACTAGTAGATGTCTTAACGGGCCGGAGACCAGCCGCCTGAAATTAACCACGAAACCTTTCTGTAGAAACGATGAACCAGAAAATCCGCATCCGCCTTCGGGCCTTCGACCACCGAGCTATTGATCGCTCTTCGGAGGAAATTGTTGAAACCGCCAAGCGCACCGGCGCACGTATCGCGGGACCGATTCCTCTTCCGACTCGAATCGAGAAGTTCTCAGTCAACAAGTCCGTGCACGTGAACAAGAAGTCGGCGGACCAGTTTGAGATTCGGACTCATCGCCGTCTGCTTGACATTGTTGACCCGACAGCGCGAACCGTTGACGAGCTGAAGAAGTTGAATCTTCCTGCCGGGGTAGACATCACGATTCAGATCTAACCTTTTCACGACACAGAACGATGGCATTAGGACTTATTGGAAAGAAAATTGGCATGACCCGTGTCTTCGACAAGGAGGCAGGGTCGATGGTGGCAGTGACTGTGGTCGATGTAGCAGGTAATGAATTTGCCCAGACACGGACAGTCGAGAAGGATGGCTATGTGGCGCTTCAGATTGCTTTCGATGACCAGAAGGCTCATCGATTGACAGCGGCAGCGAAGGGTCATTTTGAGAAGCATGGTTCGGGACCCAAAAAGAAGTTGGTCGAATTTCGCTTTGAGGAAGGGGAAGAGCTTCCGAGCACAGAAGAGGATCACCCAGGTGCTTCATTGTTTGAAGACGGGCAGGTTGTGGACGTAATTGGAACAACCAAGGGTAAAGGTTTTCAGGGTGTGATGAAGCGCTATCATTTCCATGGGCAGCCCGCTGCGCACGGTCACATGATGCACCGCCGGACAGGTGCGGTTGGTGCGGGTTCGACTCCAGGTCGCATTTGGAAGAACCAAAAAATGCCCGGTCGTCATGGTGTTTACCGTCGCACGACGCAGAATTTGAAAGTTGTTCAATCTCGTCCTGAGGACGGGGTGGTGTTGATTTCGGGAGCCGTTCCCGGTCGCAAAGGAAGTTACGTTGTGATTCGCCCGGCGATTAAAGCACGTGCTGCTAAGTAAAGTTTAGAAAGGAAAGACCATGGCAAAAACACTGAGTCTCGAAGAAGCGAAAGCTGCCAAGCTCAACTTGATCGAAGAGGAGGGGAAAGGTTCACAGGCGGTTCACGATCTCGTGGTGGCCTACCAAGCGAATCGTCGAAGTGGCACTGCGTGTGCGAAGACTCGCGGAGAGGTTTCTGGGAATAATAAAAAGATGTATCGCCAGAAAGGGACGGGCAACGCGCGTCACGGCACCAAGAAAGCTCCGATTTTTGTTGGTGGTGGGGTGGTTTTTGGACCTCGTCCTCGCGATTACTCGAAGCAGGTTCCCAAGAAGGTGCGCAAATTGGCGCTGCGCCGTGTGCTTGGAGACCGAATTGCAGAAGAGTCTGTGGTCGTGACTGACCAATTTGCTGTTTCGGATGGCAAGACCAAGACGTTCGTCAATTTGGTCAACGAGACCTGTCCTGCGACGACTGTGCTCGTGGTTGCCAAGTCGTTCGATGATGCAACTTATCTTTCTGCCCGCAATGTTCAGTGGGCTCAATTGGAGACTGCGGACAACGTGAACGTTGAGCAGTTGTTGAAGTATCAGGGAATCATTCTCGTGGAGGATGCATTCGAAACTCTTGCCGCACGTACTGCTTAACCGAGAATCAAAACCGGACCATGAAAGATATCTACCAAGTCATTGACACCATCCAGATGTCCGAGAAGGCCACTTTGCTTGGCGAAACGAACAACGAGTATGTGTTCAAGGTCGCGAAGAAGGCTAACAAGATTGAGATTAAGAAAGCGGTGGAAAAGATCTTCGGAGTGAAGGTCGAGGACGTTCGCACTTGCAATGTGAGTGGCAAGATCAAGCGGAAGCGCCGTAGCGACCAAGGTCGCACAGCTAGTTGGAAGAAAGCCTATGTTCGCCTGAAGGAAGGCGACTCTTTGGACCTTGTCTAAAGAACAATTGAGAACCGTTTTAACTTCGTATCGACATGTCATTGAAAACTTTCAAGCCCTTCACGCCAACGAACCGGTATAAACAGCATCCGGATTTTAATGAGGTCACAAAGTCAACTCCCGAGAAGAGTTTGACTCGTCCGCTCAAGAAGTCTGGAGGCCGGAATAATCAGGGACGCATCACCTGCCGTCATATTGGAGGAGGTCACAAGCGCAAGTATCGTGTGATCGACTTCAAACGCTCCAAACGTGATATTGAGGCAACGGTGGTCGGGATTGAGTATGATCCGAACCGGACCTGCCGAATTGCTTTGCTCGAGTATACCGATGGAGAAAAGGCTTATATTTTGGCTCCTGTCGGATTGACCGACGGGGCGACCGTTTCCGCTGGTGAAACTGCTCCGCCCAAGCCTGGGAATGCGATGCCATTAAGCAAAGTGCCTTTGGGAACAGCAGTGCACAACATTGAGCTGCAGCCTGGCGGTGGCGGTAAAGTTGCTCGCGCCGCTGGTCAGCAAGCAATTCTTTCCAACCGCGAAAGTGGATACGCGCTGGTGCGGATGCCTTCTGGCGAGATTCGCCGCTTTAACGAGAATTGCTACTGCACGGTTGGTCAGGTCGGAAACCGTGACCATATGAATGAAGTTTCGGGCAAGGCCGGCCGCAGTCGCTGGCAGGGTATTCGTCCAACGGTGCGCGGTATGTGTATGAATCCAGTGGACCACCCCAATGGTGGTGGTGAGGGTAAGTCCAAATCCGGTGGTGGACGCCAGCACTTGAAGTCTCCCTGGGGTCATACCAAGGGGCAGAAGACTCGCCAGAAGAAGAAGCCATCGAATACATTCATCATCCAACGCCGTAAGAAAAAGCGTTAAACTTAACTATTGATTTTCCTATGCCTCGTTCATTGAAAAAAGGACCGTTCGTCGATCAGAAGCTTTTGACCAAGATTGACGTTGCGATTGAGAAGGGCGACAAGAAGCCCATTAAAACTTGGAGCCGTCGCTCGATGATTACGCCTGATTTTGTCGGCCTCAACTTTAACGTCCACAATGGGAAGACCTTTGTCCCTGTCTTTGTGACGGAAAATATGGTCGGACATAAACTCGGCGAATTTGCTCCGTCGAAGACCTTCAAGGCTCACGGCGGTGTTGGTAAGAAGTGATTTGAATTGGAACCTTATTTGATGAAGCAGACTTTCCAACACCTCCTAACTCTCGTTCTCCTTGTGAGTGCGGCGAGCGGGTTGTGTGGACAGGCGAGCTTTGTTTCGGATGGTGAAGTGGCCCAATTGAAGCGCGAAAACCGAACGCTGCGGGATAGTCTGGTGGCGGCTAATAAGCGTGAAAAGCAGAGTGGGGAGAGGCTGAAAGAGATTCGACTTCGGCTAGAAGCGCTTGGAGTGGGACTCGTGGATGGAGGCGATGACCGGCTGGTCAAGGCGGTTCAAGACCTTGAGGTGATGAGTCGCAAGATGCGAGAACTAGAAGAAGCGGCCATGTCGCTTTCGAACAGCACGCAGAGTTATTTGACTTCAGCAATTGCTGCTGACCCGGAAGCGAGGATGGAGGTTGAGGCGCGTTTGCGGGATTTGGATGCGGTGATTGGGTTGAGGGAGAAGCCGGTTCAGGATCGCAATTTGGGAAGTCTGCAGCAGGCGACAGTGGTGAGTGTGGATAGCGAGTCGGGCGCAGTGGTGGTGAATGTGGGCGAGAAGGAGTCAGCGGTGATAGGGATGCCCTTTGAGGTGTTGAGGAGCGAGGAAAAGATTGCAGAAGGAGTGTTGGCGTTGGTTCGTCCTGACGTCAGTGCGCTTTTGATCACAGATCTAGAAAATGAAACCAATCCGGTTCGTCGTGGCGACCGGGTGTCACTCAAACAGAATTAAGGAAGAAGTTATGGAAGTTCGTGCGATACATAAGAACGCGAAAATTTCGGCTAAGAAGGCACGGGATGTTGCGCGTGAAATTCAGGGTCTCCCGGTCTCTGATGCTCTCGATACTCTGACCTATACTCCCAAGAAGGCGGCCTTTTTGATTGGTAAGACTTTGAAGAGTGCGGTCGCGAATGCAGAAAATAATCATGAGTTGGTAGGGGATACGCTTGTTGTGAAAGAGGCGAGTATTTGCGAGGGTCCGAGTTCTCGTCGCTTCAAGCCACGTGCACGAGGATCAGCCTCTGCAATCAAAAAGCGCACGAGTCATATTTACATTACTCTCGCGGAAGCGGAAGTTGAGGAGAAAGCTCCCAAGCCCAAGAAGAAGGCAGCTGCGAAGAAGGCCGCTCCCAAGAAGCCTGAACCAGCTCCTGAAGAGGAGGAGGTGAAAGCCGAGGAGGTCGTTCCTGAAGAGGCTGAGGTCGAGGAGGCTGCAGCGGTTGAAGAGGAGGCAAAGTAAAAATTTTAACCAAGAACTGAACAAACAATATGGGACAGAAAGTCAATCCGGTGGGTTTTCGACTCGCTTTCAATCGCGACTGGCGCTCGAAATGGTATGCCGAGGGTGATGATTATGCGACGAAGTTGCATGAAGATCTTGCCGTTCGGAAGTATCTGAGTAGTCGGCTCCAGTTCGCTGCTCTTTCTAAAATTGTGATTGAGCGGGCTTGGAACAGCATTCGCGTGACGATTCATACCTCGCGGCCCGGTTTGGTGATCGGTAAGCGTGGTTCTGAGATTGAGAACATGACCAAGGATATCTCCAAGCTTTGTGGTGGAGGCCAGGTCAAGATTGATATCATCGAGATTCGTCAGCCTGAGTTGGATGCGCAGTTGGTTTGTGAGAACGTTGCGGTTCAGTTGGAGCGGCGGATCAGTTTCCGTCGTGCCATGAAGCGCGCGGTTCAGACGGCAATGGACTTTGGTGCAGACGGGATCCGGATTCGTTGTGCGGGTCGTCTGGGCGGAGCGGATATTGCCCGTGCGGAGTGGTATCGTGAAGGGAAAGTGCCTTTGCAGACTTTGCGGGTGCCGATTGATTATGGATTTGCGGAAGCGAAGACGGTTTATGGAATCATTGGAGTGAAGTGCTGGCTCAACAAGCGGGAGGATAAGATTAAGAAAAACGCGGGCGGCCATCAGCGCCGTGATCGTCGTCCGGGTGGACGACGGGATGACCGTCGGGGAGGGGATGATCGTCGTGGAGGCGACAACCGTGGTGGTGACAATCGCGGGGGAGGAGAGAAGAAGAGTTAATTGCGAATTAGGAGGATAAAACGATGCCATTGATGCCCAAGCGGACCAAGTTCCGCAAGACCCACCGCGGAAGTCGTGCCGGAAACGCGCAGCGGGGAACGAATGTGAGTTTTGGAGATTTCGGACTTCAGGCGACTGAGCGTGGTTGGATGACCAACCGGCAGATCGAAGCTTGTCGTATTTCCATCAACCGTTACTTGAAGCGGAAGGGTAAAGTCTGGATTCGGATTTTTCCTCACAAGTCGATTACTCGTCGTCCGCCGGAAACTCGGATGGGTAAGGGTAAGGGCGCGGTTGATGCTTGGGTTGCGGTGATCCGTCCTGGCACGATGTTGTTCGAGGTTGCGGGTGTGCCTGAGTCGGCGGCCCGGGAAGCGCTTCGATTGGCTTCTAACAAGTTGGGGATCCGCACCCGTTTTGTGACTCGCGGACATTGATTGACGAATTTTTTGTAGAACGAGAACCATGCCAGTAACGAAAGCAAAAAACCTCCGCGAGATGGCGACGGAAGAGCTCCAGAAGCGGCTTCAAGATTTGAAGTCGGAGGGAGTGAACCTGCGTCTTCAGCAGGCGACAGGACAATTGGAAAACACGGCACGCATTCGTCTGGTGCGTCGTGAGGTTGCCCAAGTGCTGACGATTCTGAACGAGCGTCGTGGCAATGCGTAATTGAAACTAGATACGAGATTTTATGAGCGAAGAGACAGTGGCAGCAGGAGAGGGAGCGAAGGGCGGAGGACTCCGTAAACAGCGCGTAGGCGTTGTTCGTTCGACCGGGATGGAGAAGACCATCGTGGTGGAATACGTGGCGCGGGTTCCGCATCCGAAGTTCAAGAAGATCGTGAAGCGTTCGAAGAAATTTTACGCGCACGACGAGAAGGAAGAAGCGGCGGTTGGTGACAAAGTGCGCATCGAAGAGTGTCGTCCACTTTCGAAGCAAAAGTGCTGGAAGTTGGTAGAGATTCTTTCCCACTAACTTAATAGGAGCGAAGACAATCAAACAAGGAAAGGAACAGAGGCGATGATTCAAATGGAGTCCAAAATTGAGGTAGCCGACAACACGGGTGCCCGGCAGGCAAAAATGATTGGTGTGATGGGAAAGCGTTCCCGTTCGGCAGATGTGGGCGACATCATCACGGCGCATGTTCGTGAGGCCATTCCCACGGCTTCTATCAAAAAGGGAACTGTGGTGAAGGCCGTGGTGGTTCGGACGGCGGCACCGATTCGCCGGAGCGATGGCTCGGTCCTTCGTTTTGATGGCAATGCGATTGTGATTATTGATAAAGACGGCAATCCGAAGGGGACTCGTATCTTTGGTCCGGTTGCGCGTGAGTTGCGTGAGAAGAATTTCATGAAGATTGTCTCCCTCGCCCCCGAGGTGCTTTAATCCAGAAAAATTTTAAGAGATGTCCCGAATCAAAACACATGTGAAGGCCGGCGACGAAGTCGAGGTAATTGCAGGCAACCACAAGGGGAAGACCGGCAAGGTTGTTTCTGTGGATGGCGAGAGTCAGCGCGTGGTTGTGGAAGGTGTGCGCGTGGTTAAGAAGGCCATTCGTCGTTCCGAGCAGAATCCCGACGGAGGAATTGTTGAGCAGGATGGACCGATTCATCTTTCCAATGTGAAAAAAGTGGGCTAACCCCCGCGATCTAAACGCAGAAGCGCTTAAGCGAATCGATAGCTGACCCGCGAATATGAAAAACGAACTCAAAGAAAAGTATCAGAACGAAGCTGTTCCAAAATTGAAGGAGCAGTTCGGGTTGAAGAACCCGAATCAGGTCCCGGCCTTGGAGAAGGTCGTGTTGACTACACACATCGGTCATTTTGTGAACGACCGGAAGACGGCGGTTGAGGACGCGGTTGAAGAGATTTCGAAGATTACAGGTCAGAAGCCGAGTGTGGTTTATGCTCGTAAGAGTGTGGCGAACTTCAAGGTTCGTGAGGGTGAAGCAGTGGGAGCGCGAGTGACTTTGCGTGGTCAGCGGATGTGGGAGTTCTTGGATCGTTTTATTAATATTACGGCTCCGAACGTGCGTGACTTCCGTGGATTTCCTTTCAAGAGCTTTGATGGTCGCGGCAATTACGCGATGGGGATTACGGACCAGGCGATTTTTCCCGAGATTGAGCTGGACCAGATTAAACGTCAGTTGGGCTTTGACTTGATTATCGTTACTTCGACGGATGACGACAAGCAGGCGAAGGCGATGTTAGAGTTGTTGGGCTTTCCCTTCCGCAAGCCAGCGGAGAAAGCAGAAGCCGCTGGAGCGGCAGCGTAAGTTCGTCAATCAAACCTTTTTGAGTTATGGCAGTAATTAGTGACCCTATTTCGGACTTTCTCATTCGTTTTAAGAATGCGTCACGGGCCGAGAATGCGGAATTTTCGGCACCGTTTTCGAAGATGAAAGCGGAGTTGGCGCGGATTTTGAAAGAGGAAGGCTACATTTGGAACTACGAGGTGGATACCTCGGGTCAGTTTCCGGTGATCACGGTTTCCACGAAGTATGTTGATGGTAAGCCTGCGCTTACTGACTTGAAGCGGGTGTCTCGTCCGGGACGGCGTCATTATGTCGGGGCGTCGGAAGTGCCACGAGTTTTGAATGGGCTTGGGATTTCGATTCTGTCGACCTCACGCGGGGTGATGACGGGTGCGAAGGCCAAGCGGGAGAATGTTGGAGGCGAGTTGCTCGCGATGGTTTGGTAAACGCAAAGGAAAGGCTTACACAATGTCACGAGTTGGAAATAAGGTTATCGCTTTGCCTGACAAGGTGAAGATTGCAGTGGACGATGGAAGCGAGGTTACCGTTGAGGGACCGAAAGGTAAGTTGTCCTGGACGTTGCCGCAAGGGATTGCGGTTGAGCAAGAGGAGGGCAATGTCAAGGTGACCCGTGAAAACGACAAGCGGGAGAAACGTGCGTTGCATGGGACGGCCCGGAGCTTGATTCAGAACATGATCAAGGGGGTTTCGGAAGGTTTTGTGAAGGAATTGGAGATACAAGGAGTTGGTTTCCGTGCTGCGGTGAAGGGCAAGGACCTTGATTTGAATCTTGGAAAATCGCATCCGATTTTGCATCCGATTCCGGAAGGATTGACAGTGACTGTGGACGAGAACACCAAGATTAAGGTCGAGGGAATCGACAAGCAATCGGTGGGGCAGTTTGCGGCTGATGTTCGGGCTTACTATCCGCCGGAGCCTTACAAAGGTAAGGGAGTGCGGTATGTGGGCGAGTATGTGCGCCGGAAGGCCGGTAAGAGTGTGGCTAAATAAGGAGGAGCTGAGAGATGAGTGTTTTGAATCGAAAGAAAGTTCGCGAGCGCATCCATCGCCGCATTCGCAAGAAGTTGAGTGGCACTTCCGAGCGGCCCCGGATGGCTGTTTACTGCTCGAACAAGAATATTTACGTGCAAGTGATCGATGATGTGGCGGGCAAGACGGTTTGTTCCGCTTCGAGCTTGGACAAGGAAATTGAAGCGGGCTCTGCCAATTGCGAGACGGCTGAGAAAGTCGGTCAGTTGATCGCCGAGCGTGCGAAGGGAGCGAATGTTTCCGAAGTTGTTTTTGACCGGGGAGGGCATCTCTTCCACGGAAAAGTGAAGGCTTTGGCCGATGCCGCGCGGGAGGGTGGCTTGAAATTCTAACTGAGAAACCGATGGCAGACGAAAAAGAGAACAAGCCAGCAGCAGCGCCCGAGAATAAGGGTGCGCCAGGAGACAATCAACAGGGTCCACGTGGGGGAGGCAATCGAGGGGGAGGTGACCGTGACCGTCGTGGTGGCGGAGATCGTGGCCGAGGTGGACGTGATAGAGAGAAGCCGCGTGTCGAGGATGAGAACGGTGAGGAGTTGACCGAGAAGGTCGTATTCATCAACCGTTGTGCGAAGGTGGTGAAGGGAGGACGTCGTTTTAGTTTTTCCGCTTTGGTTGTTTCCGGTGATTTGAAAGGCCGGGTTGGCTTTGGATTTGGGAAGGCGAATGAAGTGGCCGAGTGCATCAAGAAGGCGAGCGAAGCTGCGAAAAAGAATTTGAAGAAGATGGAGCTCGCAGAGGGAACGATTCCGCATGAGAGCTATGCCGAGTTTGGTGGTGGTAAGGTGCTGTTGAAGCCGGCTTCTCCGGGAACGGGGGTCATTGCTGGCGGAGGGGTCCGTGCTGTTTGTGAAGCGGTGGGTATTAAGGATGTTTTGGGCAAGTCTCTTGGGTCGAACAATCATGCGAATGTGGTGAAGGCGACTTTGAAGGCGCTTTCGCAGCTCCGCGGGCGGGACGCGATTTACACCCTGCGTGGTAAAAAGAAGGAGAAAGCGATTTGAATCCCGGTTGGGAGATTTTGTAGGCAAGAACGATGAAATTGCACAATTTGAAACCAAATCCGGGCGCGAAGCATCGGACCAAACGTTTGGGTAAAGGTGAGAGCTCGGGTCTGGGAAAGACTTCGGGTAAGGGTCACAAGGGTCAGAAGTCCCGTTCTGGCGGCACGATTCGTCCGGGATTCGAAGGCGGTCAGATGCCTTTGCATCGCCGTCTTCCCAAACGGGGATTTAATAACACGGCTTTCCGTTTGAAGATTGCCGTGATCAATGTTGGACGTTTGAGCCAGCGATTTGAAGATGGTGCGGTCGTTGATGAGGAGTCTTTGAAGGCCGCTGGGTTGTTGAATGGTCGTTACGACGCGGTGAAGGTTCTTGGGCAGGGGGATTTGGACAAGAAATTGACGGTGAAGGTTGATTTGGCGAGCGATTCTGCGAAGGAGAAGATCGAGAAAGCGGGAGGTTTATTAGAGCTTCCTGACCCGACGGCTGAGAAGCCGGCGGCGGAGGCCAAGAAAGAGGAAGAGGCACCTGCGGAGGAAGTTGTTGACGATGAGGCTGGAGACGAGGAGTAATTCCGGCCGGCAACTTTCTAGATTGAGCTCATGATTTCTGCTTTCGCGAACACTTGGCGGGTTCCCGAGCTTCGGGACCGAATCTTGTTCACGCTGGCCATGATCGTCATCGTGCGACTTGGGGTGGCGATTTCGCTGCCCGGAGTGGATGCAACGGTGATTGATGAATGGTTGGATATTCGGGTTGAAGAGGAGGGGAATACCGGCGGTGCACAGGTGGGTGCCTTGTTGAACGTGTTTTCGGGAGGAGCTCTTCAGCAGGCGGGTTTGTTTGCCTTGGGGATCATGCCTTATATTTCGGCATCGATTATGATGCAGCTGATGTCGGCGGTGGTGCCGAAGTTGGCGAAGTTGCGCCGAGAAGAGGGTGGGCAGCAGAAGATCAATCAGTATACGCGGATTCTGACGATTATCATTGCGGCGGTGCAGGGGTTCTTGCTGGCGAAGTCATTGGAAAATCCAGAGAACATCTTTTACATGGATGGCATCGAGAAGGTTGGTCGTCCCTTGGTGCCTGATTTTGGTTGGGCTTTTGTCTCGATTTCGGTGCTGACGATTGTGGCCGGGACGATGTTTTTGATGTGGGTGGGTGATCAGATTACGGAGCGGGGGATTGGTAACGGGATCTCTTTGATTATTTCGGTGAACATTATTGCAGCGTTGCCGGGTGGCTTGGTGCAGGCGTGGAAGACTTTTGTGGGTGGAGATGGGGAGACGAGTCCATTTCAGGCGATGACTTTGGTGGGGCTGGTGGCATTTCTTCTTTTTGTGACGGCAGCGGTGATTGCGATTACGCAGGCGCAGCGGCGAATTGCGGTGCAGTATGCGAAGCGGGCGACGCAGCGGAATGCGAAGCAGATGACGGGTCATACGCAGTATCTGCCTCTCAAGGTGAATTATGCGGGAGTGATGCCGATTATCTTCGCGAGTGCGGTGTTGAACTTGCCGTTGTTGGTTCTCGGGCAGTTGTTTCAGGGACAGGCGTGGGTGGCACGGGTGCAGGAGGCATTGATTCCTTCTTCGCCGATTTACTATGTGACAGCGGGGTTGATGATTTTCTTCTTCAGTTATTTCTGGGTGGCGACGATGTTTCAGCCGAGCGAGATTGCGGAGAACTTGAAGCGGGGTGGGGGGTATGTGCCGGGTGTGCGACCAGGCAAGCCGACAGCGGATTTTTTGGATTTTACGATGACGCGGCTGACTTTTGCGGGGGCTATCTTTCTTACTTTGATTTTCGTGCTTCCGGCGATTCTTGCTCAGTATGCGAAGTTGCCGGGTTTGGTAGCGCAGTTTTTCGGGGGGACGAGGTTGTTGATTCTGGTGGGGGTGTTGTTGGACATCATGCGCCAAGTCGAGACGCATTTGTTGCAGCGGAATTATGATGGTTTCTTGAGGCAGGGTAAATTGAAGGGACGGATTGAGCGGCGGCAGGCGACGGGTCATTCGGCAAGTAGTTCGCTGGTTCTCGGTTTGTGCATTTTCGTAGCCATTCTAGTGATTCTGGGGGTTGCCGGTTGGATAGCCAACTAGGCTGAGTATGTCGGCGACGGGTCGCTTTTTCTCGCTGTTGGGTCCGCCGGCTTGTGGGAAGGGGACCCAAGGGGGGAGGTTGTCGGAGTATCTCGGGGTCTCGTATTTGAGTACGGGAGCGCGTTTGCGGAAGGAGATCACGGACGGGAGCAAATTGGGGAAGCGGGCGCAGGTCTATCTGGATCGGAACGAATATGTGCCGGATGAACTGGCAATTGAGTTGGTGGAGGGGTGGTTGGAGAGCAGTGAGGAGGGCTGGGTCTTGGATGGTTTTCCAAGAAGTGTGAGACAGGCGGAGTATTTGCTGGGGCGAACGGGGGGGCGTTTTGCGGGATTGATGCTCGATGTTCCTGAAGATGAGCTACGCGAGCGGGTGACGAAACGGAAGGAGTGTGTGGAGTGCGGGTTGGTGGTGGGCGGGGAGGTGACGGCGTGTCCCAAGTGTCCGGGCCGACTTGTGGTGAGGAAGGATGATTCCCTGGTGGCTTTTGAAAAGCGTCTGGTTGCCTACAAAATGAACACTATTCCGGTGTTGGAATTTTTGGAGAGTGAGGACAAGCTAGTGGTCCTTTCCGGAACAGGAACAGTGGATGATGTTTGGGAACGGTTTTTAACTACGGTTAGCTCATGACGAAACGCAAAAGAGAACGCATTCCGATCAAGTCGGCGGAAGAGTTGGTCGGAATGAGGAAGGCTTGCCGGATGGCAAGTGAGATCTTGCAGGAGACAGCTGCGTATATCGAGGCTGGCAAGACGACGGGGGAGGTTGATTTGTTTGCGGCGGAGTTGATGAAGGAGAAAGGGTGCACGAGTGCCTTTCTCAATTATCGTGGTTTTCCGGGAAATATTTGTATCGGATTGAATCATGAGGTGGTGCACGGGATTGGGGGTGAGGAGAAGATTCAGGATGGGGACATTGTGAAGATTGATGTGGGGATTCGATTGGGGGAGTGGATTGGGGATAATGCGACGACAGTACCCGTAGGTGAGATTCCGGAGCGAACGAGGTTGCTTTTGGCAGCTACGGAACAGTCGCTGTATCATGCGATTGAGTATGCGATTGAGGGTAATCGATTGTATGATTTGTGCGGGAGTGTGAATGAGCATGTGCGGAGGCATCAGTTCACGGTGGTGCGAGAGATGGTTGGTCACGGGGTGGGTCGGGATTTGCATGAGGAGCCGCAGGTTCCGAATTATCGGCCGGTGGGTAGTCGTTCGCCGATTTTGAAGGAGGGGATGGTTCTGGCGATTGAGCCGATGGTGAATGAGGGGCGAGCAGGTATCCGGACGCTCGATGATGGGTGGACGGTGGTGACGGAAGATGGGGCGAATTCGGCTCATTTTGAGCATACGGTTTTGGTGGGGAAGGATGCGCCCGAGATTCTCACGTGGAGGCCCCGGACGGCTTTGCCTGAGCAGGTGGGGCTGGATGTCGCGGTTGTTTAGACCGTTTGTCAGATGACCTTGCCGAGATCGGTTCTGATTCAAGAATGATATTTTAGGCGGCTTTTTTGAGGGGGTGTTTTTTGCAGAGGGGGCAGTTTTGGCAATTTTTGTGGCAGGATTTGTTGTGCCTGGGTTTGACTGATTCGTCGATGCGGCGTTTGAAGCCGGTGGTGCGGAGGATGATTCGTTCGATGCGACCGAAGAGGTCGATTTTGTCGAGGGCGGGGTTGAGCCAGTCGGTGACGGTGCAGTAGCTGCGGTCCTTGGGATCGGTGTGGTGGATGGCATGTCCGCGCGGGCTTTGGAGGATGCGGGCTTTTTGGAGGAAGGTGATGAATTTTCCATTTTCGCGGGGAGAGCGGTGAGCCCAGCAGTGGATTTCGTTGGTGATGCTTCCGATGGCGGCGGCAAGGAGCCACATCCAGTTGAACCATCCGAGGAGGGTGACCGTTGTAAGAATGAGGCCAGCGATGATCATGGTTGCGAGGTTGCGTTTCCAGAAATTGGACTTGGTGAAGTGGCGGGGTTGGAAGTGGTGTTTGATGTTGGGTTCGATGATCCATTTTCCGACGAGGGGCCAGTGTTTGCGACCGTAGGCATCTTCGAGCCAGTGGAGGACACCGGAGGCGAAGTCGACAGCGAGAATTACGCCGATGGTTTGGGCGGCGATGGTGAGGATGTTGAAGAGAAGTTCTGTATTCATGACGGCGATAGCGTGGCGTGGAACCGAGAATTCAGGAAATTGACAGTTTTTTACCAAACATTGATTTATTCGATGATTTGGGAGACGTTCTCTCCGCTTGTCCTGGGGAGGTTTTGGAGGTGAGATTGTGGGATGACTCGGCAAGTGTGGCTTACGGTGTTGGTTTCGATTGTTGTGGGGGCGTGGGCGATGGCGGATCCGATTGAGGGGACTTGGTTGAAGACGGATGGGGAGGCGACGATCGAGTTGAAGGTGGTGAAGGGAAAGTTGCAGGGGACCTTGGTGGATTGGGCTGCGAAGGAGCGGACGATTGACGACCGGAATCCGGACCCGAAGTTGCGGAAGAGGCCTTTGAAGGGGATGGTGATGGTGGAAGGGTTTTCGAAGAAAGGAGCTAAATGGGAGGGGGGAACGGTTTATGATTCGAACAAGGGGAAGACTTATCAGGGCAAGATTTGGATGGAGGGGCAGAACAAGCTGATGATGCGCGGATTCATTGGTATTTCACTGATTGGGCGATCTGCGGAATGGAAGCGGTTGAAGTGAGGGGGTGATGAATCGAGTTCATCGGAGCTAGTAGTCGAAAAGTGAGGTTGTAGGCCGCAAAAGGGCTTATTTCGCGTTTCAAATTCTTGTCGAACCGTCGTAGGAACACGTCGTTATGCCAAGCCAGTTGGATCAATTGAAGGAGCACACGACGGTCGTCGCGGATACGGGTGATTTTGAGTCGATGAAGGAGTATCAGCCGCAGGATGCGACGACGAATCCGTCGTTGATTTTGCAGGCAGCGGGCAAGGAAGAGTATCGGCACTTGGTGCAGCAGGCGGTGGAGGATTTGAAGGGGTCTTCGTTGGAGGGGGAGGCGTTGGTGGAGGCGATCATTGATCGGGTGTTGATTTTGTTTGGGCTGGAAATTTTGAAGATTGTGCCGGGTCGGGTTTCGACGGAAACGGATGCGCGCTTGTCCTTCGACAAAGAGGGTACGATTGCGAAGGCGAAGGAGTTGATTGCGATGTATGAGAAGGAGGGAATTAGCCGCGACCGGATTCTCATCAAGATTGCTTCCACGTGGGAGGGGATCAAAGCGGCGGAGGAGTTGGAGAAGGAAGGGATTCATTGCAACCTGACGTTGTTGTTTTCGATGGCGCAAGCGGTGGCGTGTGCGGAGGCCAAGGTGCAGTTGATTTCGCCGTTTGTGGGACGGATTTACGATTGGTTCAAGAAGGCGACGGGAACGGAGTATACGGGTGCTGATGATCCAGGCGTGCAGTCGGTGCAGTCGATTTACAATTACTACAAGAAGTTTGGTTATCAGACCGAGGTGATGGGGGCGTCGTTCCGGAACAAGGGGCAGATCACGGAGTTGACGGGTTGTGACTTGTTGACGATTTCACCGGGTTTGTTGGAGGAGTTGCAGAATGATGAGACTGCGATTGAGGCGAAGTTGACCTTGGAAGGGGCTCAGGCGGCGGACATCGAAAAGATTTCGCTGGATGAGAAGGCGTTCCGCTTTTTGTTCAATGAAGACGCGATGGCGACGGAGAAGACGGCGGAGGGGATTCGCAAGTTTTCGGCGGACATTGTGAAGTTGGAGGATTTGATTCAGGGAATGCTCTGATTTTGGGGGGCTCTTGGAGCTTTGGGGATTGGTGGTTTGGAGTTGTGTCGGGGAGGAACTTTGACCCCGACGCTATTCTTGCCTAGCTTGGGGCCATGAATCGCTTGGTTCCGTTTTTCTGGCTCTTGTGTTCGGGGCTGCTTCTTGCGGGGGGTAAGAAGGAGCAGGATATTATTGTGACGTTCCATTTGCAGGGGTCTTCGGCAGATGGGTTGAAGATGTCGGCACCGGAGATGGTTGCGGGTGGAGAGGTTTATTTCCGGCGATCGCCGGAGGTTTCGACAAAGGATATTTCGAGTTTTCGACCGTTTGCGTCGAATGATGGGTATTCTTACGGGGTGGTTTTTTTGCTGAATGACATTGGGCGGAAGCGATTGACTTCGGTGACGAATGCGAGTCGGCGGAAGTTGATGTTGTCGCGTTTGAATGGGCGGCCGCTCGATGTGGTGGAGATTGATCGGACGATTGACGATGGGGTTTTGGTGATTTGGCAGGGGGTGTCGACTCAGGAGATTGCGGCGTTGGATCGGATGATGCCCCGTATTGGGGAGACGGTGAAGGAGTGGAAAGAGAAGAAGAAGAATTCGTGAGGCGAGGTTGGTTGTTGGTGGGATTGTGGTTGGGGTTGGGGCTGACGGTAGGGGCGCAGCGGGTGAGTCTTCAGTTGCCGACGAAGAATGATGGGTTGTTGAGGGGGGATTTGAAGGCGTTTTATATGCCAACGGATTTGAAGTCGCGTCCGCCGGAGTCGGGGTCGTGGGGTTTTGTGCGGAACCGGCGTGAGATTGGGGGAGAGGAAGTTTACACGAGATTTCACGAAGGATTGGACATTCGTCCGATGGCTCGTGATGAGCGGGGGTTGCCGGTGGATACAGTTGGGGCTATTGCCAATGGGCGGGTGGCTTATGTGAATGGGGATTCGCGAGCGTCGAATTACGGGAAGTATGTGGTGGTGGAGCATGACTTTGGGTATGGACCGATGTTTTCGCTGTATGCGCATTTGGCCTCGACGGCGGTGAAAGCGGGGACTTCGGTGAGAGCGGGAACGGTTTTGGGGAAGATGGGTTCGACGGGGCGGGGGTTGAACAATGCGCGGGCGCATTTGCATCTGGAGTTGGGGATTCAGTATTCGGAGCGGTTTGATGATTGGCATTTGCATTATTTGCGGGCGGGGAACCGGCATGGGAATTGGAACGGGATCAATTTGAATGGGATGAATTTGGGGGAGCTTTATTTGCAGTTGCAGAAGGATCCGAAGATGTCGTTAGCGCGGTGGATTCATGCTTTGCCGCAGCATTACCGAGTGGTGGTTCCGCGGAAGGCGGGGAGTGGTCCACTGGCGGTGGCGAAGCGGTATTGGTGGGCGAAATTTGGCAATCACAACACGCCCAGCGAGTCTTGGGAGATGGCGTTTACGCGGTCGGGGTTTTTGGTGGGGATTGCTCCGAGTAACCGCAAGGTGAACAAGCCGACGGTGACTTATGTGCGGGCGTCGCGGGTGGATCATCGGCACAAGACAATCGGGCGGTTGACAGGAACGGGTTCTGCTGCGAGTCTCACGTCGTCTGGAGAGCGTTTCATTGCTCTTGTTACTGATGATTTCCCACGTGGGTTGACGCCGTGAGAGAGGGAAATCGGTTTTATGAATCGTTCGTGGTGTATTCTTGCGAGTTGTTGTTGCGGGATGAATTTCCACGAGATGAGAAAGAATTGATGTGAAGAAGTCGGAATTGAAGAAGCAGATTTTAGAGCTGCTGGGAGGAACTGCGGGTCGCTCGATGACGAAGAGTGAATTGGCGCGGGAGTTGGGGATTGCACCGAAGGAGCGGGCGGAGATGCGAACGCTGTTAGATGAATTGTTGGCGAGCGGCGAATTGAAAAAGGGGAAGAAGGCGCGTTTTGAGCCGCAGTCGAAGGCGGGAGAGCGCGGGATTTTGGTGGGGCGGATTCGGATTTTTCCACGAGGGCATGGGACGGTTTATCCAGATGCCCGGCAGGAGGAGAATGCGGAGAGCGGGTTTGATCTGGATGAGGTGAAGCGGATTTATGTGCCGGACCGCAAGACGGGGACGGCGATGGATGGCGATACGGTCGCGGTGCGGGTGGAGATGAAGCGGGGTCGGGACGGGGAGATGGAGGCGCAGGGTGCGGTGGAGCGGATTGTGGAGCGGGCGGAGCGATTGGTGGTGGGGGTTTACTTTAATCGGGGAGGGTTTGCGTATATCCAGCCGGATTCGGAGGCGTTGCCGACGACGATGGAATTGGATGAGGTTTGTGAGGAGGCGCAGAATGGGATGAAAGTGGCGGTGGAGTTGGTTGAGTGGCGGCAGGGGGAGGATCCGCGAGGACGGGTGAAAGAGGTGATTGGTTGGCCGGATCAGCCGGGGGTGGATATTCTCAGTGTGGTTCACAAGTATGGTTTGCAAATGGAGTTCCCGGAGCGGGTGCTGGATGAGGCTCATGCGGTGGCGGAGGAGGTGGATGATGAACAGCGGAGACGGCGTGAGGATTGGCGGGATCGGTTGGTGATTACGATTGATCCCGTGGATGCGAAGGATCATGACGATGCGGTATGGGTGGAGAGGCAAGCGGGGGGAGGGTGGAAGTTGGCGGTGCACATTGCGGATGTTTCGCATTATGTGAAGCCGGGGACGAACTTGGACAAGGAGGCGAAGCGGCGGGGGAATTCGACTTATTTGGTGGATCGGGTGTTGCCGATGTTACCGGAGGAGTTGAGTAACGGGATTTGTTCGCTGCGTCCGGATGAGGAGCGGCTGACGAAGTGTGCGGTGATGGAGTTCGATGAACGGGGGAAGATGGTGAAGGCGGAATTCGTGGATGCGTTTATTTGTAGTCAGGCGAAGCTGGCATATGAGCAGGCGCAGGAGATTTTGGATGGTGGGGCGGCGCCAGCGCGGTTCAAGGGAGACTTGAAGAAGGAGTTGGAGAAGATGGTGCGGGAAGCTTGGAAGTTGGCTTCGCTGTTGCGGAAGAGGCGTTTTGAGAATGGGGCGCTCGATTTGGAGATGGAGGAGATCAAGGTGATGTTGGATGGGGAGAAGCGGGCGACTGGTGTGGTGAAGATTGAGCATAATGAGAGTCATCAGCTGATTGAGGAGTTCATGTTGGCGGCGAATGAAGCGGTGGCGAAGAAGTTGAGGGATCGCCAAAAACCGGCGATTTACCGGATTCATGCTGATCCGGATCCGGAGAAGTTGATGGAGTTTGCGGAGTTGGCACGGGCGCATGGGTATGCGGTGGGGGATTTGACGAACAAGCGTCATATTCAGGATTTGCTTGATGAAGCGGTGGGGACGCCGGAGGAGCACAATATTAAGCTGGGTTTGTTGAGGAGTTTGCGCCGGGCGGAGTATTCGGAGCAGCCGCTAGGTCATTATGGTTTGTCGAAGGGGGATTATGCGCACTTTACGAGTCCGATCCGGCGGTATGCGGATTTGGTGGTGCACCGGGCGTTGCAGGGTTTGTTGACGAATCCTCCGGAGCAGTTGGACCGGACGATGAAGCAGAGTCAGTGTGCGGAGACGGCGGAGCATATTTCGGATACGGAGCGGACCTCGAGTTTTGCGGAGCAGGAGACGAAGACGCTGAAGTTGTTAGAGTGGTTAGAGACGAGTCGGACGAGTGAGAGTCCGCCAATTTTTGAGGGGGTGATTACGGAGGTGAGGTCGATGGGGATGTTTGTGGAGGCGACTGATATTATGCAGAAGGGTTTGGTGAAGTATGAGGATCTTCCTGGCCGGGGATGGCGTTTCGAGGGGGGGAGAGCAGCCTTTGTGGGGCCGAGGGGAGTGGCGTTGCAGACAGGGATGAAGGTGGAGTTGGGGGTGGTGAATGTGGATTTTGTGGAGCAGCGAGTGGATTTCGAAATTTTGGGGGTGATTGGGGATCCGAACGAACGAGCTTTGGGGAAGAAGAAGGCGAAGGGATTGCCAGCGAAGTCGAGGAAGGGTGCGAAGAAGAAGGCGAGTCAGGGACGAGGAGAGCGGAAGGGTCGATTTTCGAAGAAAAAAACGACGCGGAAATCGGGACGGAAGGTGGGCAAGAAGGTTGCGAGAAAAGCGACGAAAAAGGCCAGCAAGGGTGGTCCGAGAAAGGCGGCTGCGAAGAAGTCTGGGCGAGGGCGCAGGAAGCGCTAGGTCAGTTCGTTCGACCGCTAAAATGGGGGAGACTTTTTCTTCCCTCTGGGTGGGGAGGGGTTAGCTTCCGTGGCGATGAGACTGCTGTTTTTTACGATGGTGATTGTGGGGATGGGAGTGGTGATGGGTCATGAGGGTCATGAGGGTCGGCCTGCGGGTAAGGTGGTGAGCAGTGTGCAGCTGACGGGGAACGGGGCCTTTGTGTTTGAGACGGTGCCCGGTTGGGGTGCGATGCCGGAAGGCGCCAATTTGGGGCCGACACATGGGGGGGTGGCGGTGGACGGGAGTGGGCATGTTTATGTGAGCACAGAGGCGGATCATGGGGTGGTGAAATTTACGAAGGATGGAAAGCACGTGAAGAATTTCGGGCCGGTGAGCAAGGCTTTGCATTCTTTGGAGGTGGTGAAAGAGGGGGAGCGGGAAGTGTTGTTGGGTGCGGCGGTTAAGCGGCAGAAAGTGTTGAAGATGGATCTGGAGGGGGCGGTCTTGTTAGAAATTCCGAATGAGACGACTGGCGAGATTCCCGGAGGTTTCAAGGGGGTGACGGCGGTGACGATGAGTCCGGACGGGCATTTGTTTGTGGTTTGCGGATATGGCTCGAACCAGATTCACAAGTTTGATGCGGGCGGGAAACTGTTGAAGTCAGCCGGGGGGCGGGGGAATGGTGAAGGGCGGTTTACGACCTGTCATGGGGTGACTTTTGATGGACGTTGGGAGAAACATCCACGCTTGTTGGTTTGTGATCGGGAGAATCGTCGTTTGGTGCACTTGGATCTGGATTTGAACTTCAAGAATGTGCATGCGCGGAACTTGCGGCGGCCTTGTGCGGTTTCGATTCGGGGATGGCATGCGGCGGTGGCGGAGTTGGAGGGTCGGGTGACGATTTTGGGGGGGAAGGGAGAGCCCATTGCATTTCTGGGTGACCAGCCGAACAAAGAGCTTTGGGCAAAGAAGCCGATTCCGGAGGGGCAGTTATTTGACGGTTTGTTTACTTCTCCGCATGGCTTGTCTTGGGACAATGAGGGAAATATTGTTGTGCAGGATTGGAATGTGACGGGGCGGGTGACGAAGCTGAAGCGAGTGAAGTGATGGCAGGGATCGCGTTGGAGGACGGTTTTGAGGATGTCGTTGGAAAGGCGATGCGAGGGATGGGAATGGAAGCGGGAACGTTGTCGTTTTTGACGGGGGTCGGGGAAGATGAGATTGAGAAACTGTTAGATGGTGAATTGGACGAGTCGGCTTTGCGGAAGGTTGCACCGATTTTGGGATTGGATGGCGAGACTCTAGTGGAGCGAGGGCGGGGGAAGTGGTGTCCGGCGGAGGTGGAGATGGATGGTTTGCGGCAGTTTGTGACTCCTCATGAGGACTACGCGGTGAATTCGTACATGATTTGGGATCCGTATACGATGGAAGCTGCGATGTTTGATACGGGTACGAATGCGGATGAGGCGTATGCGTTGATCGAGGCGTTGGGGGTGAAGGTGAAGACTTTGTTTTTGACTCATACGCATGTCGATCATGTGAAAGCGATTGAGCAAGTGAGGAGTTGGGGTGAGGTGGTGGTGAGAATTGGGGAGCGGGAGCCGATAGGGGGGGCATTGAAGTTTGCGATTGGAGATGAGTTTTCGGTGGGGAGTTTGAAAGTGGAAACGCGGTTGACGTGGGGACATTCGCCAGGAGGTACGACTTTTGTTGTGGAGGGTTTGAAGCGGCCAGTGGCGATTGTGGGGGATGCGTTGTTTGCGCAGTCCATGGGCGGGGGGGTGGTCTCCTATCAGGATGCTCTTGAGACGAACCGGAAGGAGATTTTTTCGTTAGTGGATGAGACGATTATTTGTCCGGGTCATGGACCGATGACGTCGGTGGGAGAAGAGAAGTTGCACAACCCGTTTTTTCCAGAGTTTAAGTGATGAAGATTGGATTTGTTGGTGTGGGTCGGATGGGAGCGAACATGGCGCGGCACTTGAAGGTTGATTGTGGTCGGGAAGTGGTGGCGGTTTGCGATGTCAACCGGTCTGCTGCGGGGGAGCTTGCAACTGAGTTGGGAGCGCGAGCGGTGGAGAGTTTGAAGGAAGTGACTGCTTTGAGTGATGTGGTGATTACGGTGATCACGAATGATGAGGCGATGCGGAGTATTTTTTTTGAGGGGGAGGATCACTTGTTTGTGGATGCGGTAGGCAAGACTTTTATCAATTGCGCGACGTTGTCTCCAGAGATTCACCGGGAAGTGTATGAGGCGGGGAAAGTGGTCGGTGCGGATGTGTTGGAAGGAGCGATGGCCTCGAGTATCAGTCATGCACGAGAGGGGAAGTTGTATTTGATGATCGGTGGTGAGCGGCAGGTTTTTGAGAAGCATCAGGAGCTGTTAGAAGAGTTGTCGTTGGACTTGCGCTATTGTGGGGAAATCGGTCGAGCGGCGCAGGTGAAGGCTTTGGTGAACATGGTGATGAATATCAATACGGCTGGATTGGCTGAAGGATTGGGGTTGGCCGATGCGCTGGGCTTGGATTTAGAGATGGTTCGGGAAGTGTTTTCTCAGACGGGAGCGAATTCACGGGTTTTGGAAACCGATGCCGAGGACATGGTCGCACGAGATCACGAGTGTTGGTTCAGCGCAGAGCATGCAGCCAAGGATTCGGGTATCGCGGCGGCCTTGGCACAGGAAGCGGGGTTATCCTTGCCCGTGAATGATGCGACCAAGGCTCAGTATGATTTGTTGGTTGGAAAGGGGCTGGGAGAATTGGACAAGAGTGGAATCGCGGAACTGACTTTCCAGGGGCGAACAAGTTGAAGGATCCCGAATTACAATTTCGTTCGGGAGGGGTCGAGTTGTTGGATGAAATCGAAGCGCTTTGGGAGCAGCTCAAAGTTCACCATTTGGGAATCGACCGGATTTACCCTGACGGAATCGCAAAGGCGAATTTTCAGAAACGGAAAAACGAGCTCATTGAGAAGGCTGGGCAACTGTTGGTTGAGATCGTGGTGAGTTCGATTTCGGGAGAGGCCGTGGGCTACTGTCTCAGCACGATCAATGAACGGGGTATTGGTGAGTTGGACTCGATTTTTCTCGAAGAGAGTTTTCGTGGGAAGGGAATCGGGCGGGAATTTGTGAGGAGAGCTTTGGAGTGGATGGACGGGGTAGGTGTTCAGGCGAAGAAGGTGAATGTGTTGGAGGTCAATCAGGAGGCGGTGGGACTTTATCGCGAGTTTGGGTTCCGTACGCGCCAACTTGAGATGGTGATTCCTAAGTCCTGATGAGACGATTCCGTGTTTGATGTTCAACCAAGCTCAAAGAGTTGAATTTGAGACACAGTTCGCGTTTTGGTGGGAGCGGGATCTGCTTTAGGAGGAATTGATGTCGATTGAGAAGGAAAGGCTTCGGGAGGAGGAGAGGCGTGAGAAAAACTGGAAGCGCTGGGGGCCTTACCTGAGCGAGCGGCAGTGGGGAACGGTGCGGGAGGATTATTCGGCAAACGGAGACAGCTGGAATGCTTTGACTCATGATGATGCCCGGAGGAGGGCGTATCGGTGGGGAGAAGATGGTCTGAATGGCTGGTGTGACCGCCAGTGCCGCTTGTGTTTTGCGCCAGCCTTGTGGAATGGAAAGGATCCGATTTTGAAGGAGCGTTTGTATGGTTTGGCGGGGCCGGAGGGGAATCACGGGGAGGATGTGAAGGAGTGTTACTACTATCTCGATTCGACGCCAACGCATAGTTATACGAAGGCGCTCTACAAGTATCCGCAGTGTGAGTTTCCGTATGTGGAGGTGCGAGATGGAAATCAGGCCTTGGGGCGTGATGTGGGAGAATTGGAGTTGGCGGATTTGGGGGTTTTTGAAGGGGGAGAGTATTTTGATGTTGTGCAGGAGGTGGCGAAGCGTTCACCGGAGGATTTGCTTTGGCGAATTACGGTGAGGAATCATGGGCCGAACGCGGCAACGATTCATGTGTTGCCGCAGTTGTGGTTTCGGAATACTTGGAGATGGGGGAACAAACGTGAGCATCCCGGAAGAATGCCGGAGATTGTGAAGGAGGGGGAGCGACTTGTGGCGCGACACGATTCGCTTGGGGAGTTTTTGTTTTTTGCGGAGACTGGAGGGGGTGAGCAGCCGAAGGAGTGGTTGTTTACGGAGAATGAGACGAATTATCCGAAGTTGTTTCGAACGAAAGGACCGACGAAGTATACGAAGGAAGCGTTTCACCGCTATGTGGTCGAGGAACGGAGGCTGGCGGTTTCACCCGAGGGCCAGGGAACGAAGGCGACCCCGGTTTTTGAGCTGGAGGTTCCGGCGGGCGGCTCGCGGGAAGTGGTGTGTCGTTTGCACTCCGTGAAGGAGGAGAACGGGGTGCAAGGTTTGGATGGGTGGAGGAGTCTTTTTGAAGAACGGGAAGGGGAAGCGGATGAATTTTATGAGGAGATTGAGCCGCGGGGTCTTAATCAGGAGGAGCGGCTGATCTTCCGGCAAGGGCATGCGGGTCTGCTTTGGACGAAGCAGTTTTTTTATTACGTGGTGAAGGACTGGTTGGAAGGGGATCGATTTGGGCCGCCTCCACCGGAGGTGAGGAAGAAGGGCCGGAATTCGGATTGGGAGCATTTTTTTGCGCGGGATATTTTATCGATGCCGGATAAGTGGGAGTATCCTTGGTTTGCAGCGTGGGATACGGCATTTCATATGATTCCGTTTGCGATCACGGATCCGGAGTTTGCGAAGAGTCAGTTGTTGTTGTTGTTGAGAGAGTGGTACACACATCCGAATGGGCAGTTGCCGGCTTATGAGTGGAATTTCTCGGATGCGAATCCGCCGGTGCATGCGTGGGCAGTGTGGCGGGTTTATAAAATCGCGGGGAAGAAGGGGCAACGGGATTTGGATTTCCTTGAGAGGTGTTTCCAGAAGCTTTTGATTAACTTTACGTGGTGGGTGAATCGGAAAGATGTGGAAGGGAGGCATGTGTTTGGGGGAGGTTTTCTGGGGTTGGATAATATCGGGGTATTTGATCGTTCTCATGCCTTGCCTGACGGGGCGATTTTGCATCAGGCAGACGGAACGGCTTGGATGGGCGCCTATTGCTTGCAGATGATGGCGATGGCGCTTGAGTTGGCAGAGAGTCGGCCTCCGTATGAAGATATCGCTTCCAAATTTTTGGAACACTTCGTGGAGATTATGGAGGCGATTAATTCGCTGGGGGGGACAGGGCTCTGGGATGACGAAGACGGTTTCTACTATGACAAGCTGATGTTGGAGGGGGAGACTCCCATGCCGATGAAAATTCGTTCGCTGGTGGGGTTGTTGCCTTTGGTTGCCACGATGGTAATTAAGCAGGAGACGTTGAATCGGCTTCCCGGTTTTCGAAAGAGAATGGATTGGTTTCTTCTCAATAATCCTGAGGTGATGAAGTATATCCAGTTTGCCAACATGGATGGTGAGGGTCGCTGTATGTTGGCGATTCCCACGAAGGAGCGACTGGAGAAGACGCTTGTCAGGCTTTTTGATGAGGGGGAATTTTTGTCCGATTTCGGGATTCGTTCATTGAGTAAGGCTCATGCGACGCAGCCGTTTGTGTTTGAGCATGGAGGAGAGCGGAATGAGGTGCGTTATGTGCCAGGAGAATCGGATACGGGGATGTTTGGAGGGAATTCGAATTGGCGGGGTCCGATTTGGTTTCCGACTAATTTCCTCATTGTTGAGTCTTTGCTTCGCTATCATTATTTTTTTGGCGATGAGTATTTAGTGGAGTATCCAACCGGGTCTGGAAACAGTCTGACTCTGCGACAAATTGCGAGGGATTTGAGTGAGCGTTTGATTGGTCTCTTCAAGTCTGACGAGGAAGGTTACCGGCCGTGTTTTGGTGAGGCAAAGCGCTATGCGGACGAGGAAGATTGGCGTGATCTCTTGTTGTTTCATGAGTATTTTCATGGGGAGACCGGGGAGGGGTTGGGAGCTTCCCATCAGACGGGTTGGACGGCATTGGTGGTGAGATTGCTTCGGGACTGCAAGGAGAAGCTTGGGGATTGCTAGTACCCGGGGCTGTCGGTTTATGAGGCCAATGACTTGGACGCTGGCGGAGAAACTGCTTGGATGGAGGCGACGATGGATGCGCTGCTGATTGCGATAGCTTTTATTTTTGGATTTCTTGCTCAAGCGGTGCGTTTGCCGCCCATGGTGGGGTTCTTGGTGGCTGGGTTTGTTTTGCAGGGCACGGCAAAGCTCTTTGAGAGTCTCGGTTGGGGCACGTTTACCGGCGGGGACAGTCTGCAGTCGATGGCGGATCTCGGGGTGACCTTGCTGCTTTTCACCATCGGGTTGAAGTTAAGAGTCAGGAATTTGATGCGACCGGAAATTTGGGCTGGGACGCTATCGCATGCTTCGTTGGTGCTGTTGTTTTTTGTTCCAGTTTTGGTGGGTTTTGGGGCGGTTTTCGGGGCCGGTTTGGATTGGAAAACGGGGCTTCTTTTGGGGTTTGCCTTGAGTTTTTCGAGCACGGTCTTTGCGGTGAAAGCTTTGACCGATAAGGGGGATCTGGGTTCAGTTCATGGTCGAGTGGCGATTGGGGTTTTGGTGATGCAGGATATTGTGGCGGTGTTGTTTCTCACGTTTTCGAAGGGGGCGTGGCCGTCTCCTTGGGTCCTTGCGGTGATTCCAGCGTTTTTTGTCGCTCGTCCTGCCTTTGGTTGGATGTTGAAGCGGTCCGGGCATGGGGAGTTGATCGCATTGTGTGGTTTTTTCTTGGCCTTAGTTGTGGGGGCAAAAGGGTTTGAATCAGTGGGAATGAAGGCTGATTTGGGGGCTTTGTTTATCGGAGTGTTGGTGGGTTCTCATCCGCGGGCGAGTGAGTTGAAGAAGTCATTGAACGGCATTACCGATTTGCTGCTTGTCGGGTTCTTTTTGAAGATTGGCCTGGAAGGGAGTTTGTCCTGGCAAGGCGTGGGGTGGGGGTTGTTGTTCCTGCTCCTCTTGCCGCTGAAGAGTGTCGGGTTCTTGATGTTACTGACTCGGTTCAAGCTGCGAGCGCGGACGTCATGGATGGCGGCGGCTTCGCTTTCGACTTACAGCGAATTTGGATTGATCGTGATGGCGCTGGGGGTGGGGAAAGGCTGGGTGGGCGAGGAATGGCTGGTGGCCATTGCGGTGGCGCTCTCTTTGAGCTTCTTGGTGGCGGCACCTTTGAATCGGCGAGCGGAGCAGTTGTATGATCCGATTAGTGGTCCGCTCAAGAAGTTGCAGACGCGGGGGCGGCATCGGGATGATTTGCCGGTGATTCGGAGAGGTGAGCGGGTGGCCATCTTCGGGATGGGGCGAGTGGGTTTGGCGGCTTATCATTCGCTAGAGAATCGATTTCCGGGGCATGTGATTGGTTTTGATCGAGATCCAAGAAAGGTGGAGTTGCATCAATCGGTGGAGCGGAATGTGATGCTGGCGGATGCGACGGACTCGGACTTTTGGGAGCGGGTTTGTCCGAAGGATGATCTGGATTTGGTGGTGCTGGCGATGCCGAAGCATCAGGCGAATTTGCACGCCATTGAAACGCTGAAGAGGCACGATTATTCAGGGGTGGTGGTTGCAGCGGGGCAACGGGATTTTGAAGTGAAGGAACTGAGGTCAACGGGAGTGGATGCAGCGTTTGATTTGTTTGCGAATGCGGGGTCGAATTTTGCGAATCATGTGTTTAATGTATTTTTGCAGCAGCGACCGGATTTGGTGAAGACGTGGGAAGCGGCGGGGGAGGTGCGCGAGGGGTAGGGTGGGGTTGTCGCTTTCGTCGAAAGCGATCTCCCCAGAGACGGTTGCAGTGGGGCGGACTAAAGTCCGCGCTCCGTTCAGAGTAAGTTCGGCGACAGTAAAGGTCGCCGCTCCATTGAATGCGTATGGCATGGCGTCCCTACCGTTCGTGCATCTACTGTTATGAGTAGCCGAAGTAGCCGCGGGATTTGATGACTTCGGCGACTTCGGCGGGAACCATGCTTTCCCAAGTCGGGTCGGAGGCGGCGATTTTTTCGAGAACCGCACGGGAGAAAATGGTGAGGCAGGCGGGGTCGTGGTTTTGAAGTTGTTCGATGCAGCCGCGGTCGATGAGATACTTGTAGAGGTTGCGGAGTTCGTGGGAGACGCGGAGGTTGTCGATGGTGGTGAGTTCTTCGTTTCCGTCTTCCTGAAGCGGGTAGATGTAGAGCTTGATGTCGTTTTTGAAGAGGCGGCCAAAGGACTCCAGGATGCCGCCTTCGAGTTGGGTGTAGTATTTTTCGTCGAAGAGTTCGCGGAGCGAGCCGATGCCCATGCTGATGCCGATCATTTTGGTGGTGTAGCGGGAGATGTAGGCGGCGAGGCGGTAGTATTGGAAGTAGTCGGAGATGAGGACGGTCATTCCAGAGGCGACGAGCATGTCGGCGCGGGCAAGAAAGTCGGCGTAGTCGATTTCACCTCGATCTCCCATCAGGTTCTTCATGGTGATTTCCATGATTTGGAGGGTGGAGTCGGGGTCGACATCGGGTTCCTGACAGAAGCGTTCATGGGCGCAACGCATGATGTCGATGTTGGTGTTGCAGACCGGGCGGAAGGAGCCGCGCTCGACGAGGACGGATTTCTTGCGGAAGACTTCGGAGGGTTGGAGAACTTTGCCCTCGGCCCCGAACATGGCGGCAGAGGTGAGGCCCATCTGAACGAGTTTCAGGGACATCAGGCGGTTGTCGACGTGGCGGAATTCGATGCCCGAGAATTCGATCATGTCGATTTCGATACGTTCGGTGGTGAGGTTATCGAGAAGGGATTTGAGGAGTTCGTCGGGGTGGTGATGAAGCATGCAGGCGCCGTAGACGAGGTTGACTCCGACAATCCCAAGAGCGTCTTGCTGGAGAGCATTGGAGTGGTCGAGCATGCGCACGTGGATGACGATTTGGCTGCTTTCGTCGCGGGGGTGAGCTTGGAAGCGGACACCCAGCCAGCCATGACACTCGTTCGTGCCGTGATAATTCCGGGCGGAAACGGTGTCGGCGAAGGTGAAAAAAGCGGTGGTGTCGCCGCGATCAGTTTTCAGGCGTTCGAAGTTCAGGTTCTGCTCATATTCGAGCATGGACTCGAGACGATCCTGGCAAACGTAGCGCTGACATTTGCCGTAGATGGCATCGCTGACCTTCATGTCGTAGGCAGAGATGCTTTTGGAAATCGTGCCGGCAGCTCCCCCGGCTTGGAAGAACCAGCGGACGACTTCCTGGCCGGCTCCGATTTCTGCGAAGGTGCCGTAGCGTTTGGGGTCGAGGTTGACTTGCAGGGCTTTGTCGAGAGTGGTCAGGGTTTCTGGTGTGGTCATTTTTCCAAAGGGCCAGCAGGAAGTGTGCTAGGGAGAATTCGGGAGATTCAACTAACTGGTTTCCTGAAGTTTACGCACTTCGCTTAAGAGAACTTTTTTGGGAGCGAAAGGCACGGAGGCGAGCATGAGCTTCTGGCTGAAGGTCAGTCCCGAGACGACATCGAGTTTGCCTGCCAACATGGCATCGTAACCGTCTTGAGCGACTGAGCGGGCGGTGGTGGCTTGGGCGAAGAGCTTGGTTTTGTCGGTGCCGGAAGTGGCTGCGAATTCGGTTTCGGTGGCGCCAGGGAGGAGGGCGGTGACGGTGACTTTGGTGTCGTGGAGTTCGCCGGCGAGTCCGTAACTGAATGAAGTGACGAAGTGTTTGGTCGCGAAGTAGACCGATTGCAGCGGCCCTCCGATGGCGAGGGAAGCGGTGGAGGAGACGTTGAGGATTTTTCCTGAGTTTCGGGCCACCATGTCTGGGAGAAAGAGGCGGCAAAGGTGGGAGAGGGTGACGATGTTGAGCTGAATCATGGCATGATCGTCTTCCCACTTGCGTTCGTGGAAGAGTCCCTGTCCTCCGAATCCGGCGTTGTTGATGAGGTAGTCGACGGTGAGGTCTTGGTTTCGGACTTCATCATAAATTTCCTGTCCGGCATTCGGCTGAGCGAGGTCTTTGGAGATGATGTTCACCTTGATTTGGTGGGCGGATTCGAGCTCTGCTTTGAGCTCGTTGAGTTTGTCTTCGCGGCGGGCGACGAGGATGAGGTCGCCTTTCTTTTCGGCGTGGATGCGGGCGAGCTCCTTTCCGATTCCTGAGGAAGCTCCGGTGATGAGGGCAGTTTTGCTTTTCATATTGATTTGATGGTAACTAGAGAATGGGAATTTTCGCGCGAAGACGCCAAGGCGCGAAGGTTTTTGAGGTTTGGAGGTTCTTTTGCATCGCGCAGAGACGCTGAGGCGCGGAGTGTTTTTGGATTGAGACTTGTTGGGTTGGTTTGGGTTTGGCACGCAGATTGGCGCGGATTGTTGGCAGATTTTCTCTTTGAGGGGTGGGGTTTGGAATTTGTTTTTGCTTTGTGCAGAGGGTGGGAGTTTTTGTTAGGTTGAAGAGTTTTCCTTAGAGGTGGCTTGGTTGATGAGGCTGGCGACGAGGACAGCGATGTAGAAGGTTCCGACGAGGCCTTCGAAGCCCGCGCAGTAGCGGGAGAGGGTAGTTTGGGGGAGGATGTCGCCGTAGCCCTGGGTGGTGAGGGTGATCATGCTGTAGTAGAAGAGCGTTTGGTAGGTGGGGGGCTCATTGGTGAGGATGTTGATGAAGGCGTTGGGTTGATGGAGGGTGATGAGGATGTAAATGCCGGTCCAAACGAAGGCGAGGAGGACGTATCCGCCGAGGGCGCTGGCGATGCGGTCGGCACGGGGGAGAGGTTCTGATTTAAAGGCGTGCTTGATGAGGAGGTAGAGAATGGAGAGTTCGATGAAGAGGATGGTGAGGTAGATGACGGTTTCGAGGCCGACTCTGGTTGAGAGGGCGAGTTCGGCGAGGATGGAAAGAAGGAGGATTACCGTAGCTGAAGCCATGCTGATGTGGAAGCGGCGGCTGGCTCGGAGGTGAATGGCGCAAGCGGCGAGGCCGAAGGTGAGGAGGGCGGCGGAGAGGAGGTTGCGCCAATCGCCAAAGCCGCGGAAAGGGCTGCTGGCGACGGCAAAGATGAGCCAGAGGCAGAGGGGGAGACTGCGGTGACTAGAGATGGTTTGTTTTATTTGAGTGATCATCTGCCTCTTACTCGATAGGCTATTTTAGAACTGTTTTAATCTGCTCAAACGAATGATACTTTGCTCTAACACCGTTCTTGTAAATTAATCGAGTTTTGGAGCTTGCTTGAGTTTGATGGTGTTGTCTCCAATGATGAGTCGAGCATTTCGGTCGCTGCGGAGGTAGGTCCAGGCCCACGTCCATGCGACGGCTACTTTGTTACGAAAGTTGACTAGAAAGAGGATATGAACGGCGGCCCAGATGAACCACGCGGGGAAGCCCCCAAATTTCATTCCTAGAGCATCGGCGACGGCTTTGTAACGCCCGAGTGTGGCGAGGTTTCCTTTATCAAAATAGAAAAAAGCATCTCGGGCAGGCGGAGACTGATTGCGATTTAGTGACTCTAGTTCTTTGCGGATGAGACTACCAACGAAGGCACCGCTTTGGATCGCCCCTTGAGCGACTCCCGGTACCGCTTTGTCTGTTTCGGGGTCAGTGATGGCGGCTTGGTCGCCGATCACAAAGACGTGAGGATGACCGGGGATGCTGAGGTCATTCTCTACCAAAACCCGTCCGGCTCGGTCCAAGGGGACTCCCAAGCTTTCACCAAGGGGAGAGGCTTTAACCCCTGCTGCCCAGAAGGTGTTGTTGGTTGCAAAAAATTCTTCCCCACAGTTGACCCCATCGTCGCTGATTTTGGTAACTCGTTTTTGGAGCTGCACTTCCACTCCTAGCGATTCGAGTTGTCGAAGGGCAGAGGTAGAGCATTCCTCGGGGAAACCGCGAAGGAGTCGATCCCCTCCATCCATAAGGATGATTCGTGAAGTCTTGGTATCAATTCTTCGAAAGTCTTCGGGGAGTGAGTGACGAGCAACTTCGGCGATGGCACCAGCGAGTTCGCAACCAGTAGGGCCACCACCAATGATAACGAAAGTGAGACGTGCTCGACGAGCTTCTGCTTCTTCTTCCAGTTCGGCTGCTTCGAAGGCAAGCAGGATGCGTCGGCGAATCTCAGTCGCATCTTCAATGGACTTGAGGCCTGGAGCGTCTTTGGCCCAACCATCGTTTCCGAAATAGGAATGAGTGGCTCCAGCCGCAAGGATGAGATAATCAAAAGAAAGTGATTCACCCTGAATAAAAATCTCTTTCTGCGCGAGATCAACACACTCTACTTCCCCCAAACCGACGTGAACATTCTTGGAATTGCGAAAGATTTTGCGGATTGGAGATGCAATCTCGGATGGATTGAGTGCTGCAGTGGCGACTTGGTAGAGTAGGGGCTGAAAAAGGTGATAGTTTCTGCGGTCGATGAGGGCGACTTCGACCGAGGCTTTCGCGAGCTTTTTTGCGGCAGCGACCCCACCGAAACCACCACCAACGATGACGATTCGTTTCTTTTTTGAAGGAAAAGTGGTTTTAGTCATGAGAATTTGGAGTGGAAGTGAGATTTCGGTCGTTTATGGAAGGACGATGTCCTTGAGGCGTTTGGGGTAGTCATTTGGAAACTCCCAGAAGAGTCCGTCTGTGGAGCGGACCAAGCCGCGATCTTCCGGTTTGAATCGAAACATGCTGAGACCAATGTCGGAGGTGATCCAAGGGTCATTTTGGAAATACATGTGGCCAAATAGGTCTCCAGAGTTGCTTCCAGAGTATGAGACATTAATCAGATCGAGGCGCTTGCTGGCCAAGAAGCTTTCCCTCTCGAATTCACGCAGTGTTCCGAGTGCGCGGCCGAGTCGTCGGTTTCCAAAAACAAATTGAGAGAGTGCCAGTGCGCCATCGTTAGGAGAGAAGTAGACTGCGGTGTGATCCGACATTTCGTAAAAGCGATCGAAGACGGCGTTGTTGAATTCCATCAAGTCCATATCGGGCGCAGCGAGGACGACTTGTCGAATGTGATACTTGTTTTGGAGCTGGCTAGGGGTGAGGTCTTTGTCCCACAAACGGAGTTCACGCAGGGCATTGACGACGATGGGGCAACCTGCGCTATGTCCGATAATACGAATACTCTTCGCCTGCGTTTGGCGAGCGATTGAGGAGAGGAGGGTTCGAAAATAGAGGGTGCTGTGTGATGCATTTCCTTTGTCTTTAAAGTAATCAATCACTCTCCCACCGGACGGCCACTCAAAGTTGATTACTGCTCCATCGCGAGCTCTGTAGTGGTAGAGCTCGCCGAGAAGTTCGGTATTGGAAGTGAGAAGGGTGTTGTATCCATGGACGAAGATGACGATTTCTCGAGAGGCTCCTTTGTCTAGCTGCTTTTTGATGGCGGTAAACCAAGAGTGATTTTGATTGGATGTGCTGAAGTGTCTCCAGCTCACTTGGGTTTGAGATATACCGGGTAGAACTTTGACGTTCTTCACTGCGATCTTGGTTCGCTTCCTATTGACGTCGGTCAGTGTTTCGGACATCAGGGTTTCTTCGGAAACGTTGGCTCCAATTGAGACTTCTGCGATGGCGAAATGAGGGTTTGCTTGGATGAGACGGCCGGTGCCGAAGGGGTCGATTCCGCCCCGAGGACTTTCTTCCAAGTTCCGTGTGCTCATGATGAATACGGGAACTGTAGGAGTGATCTTCATCTGCTTGAGGCTCGCAGCATATCCTGAGGGACCAACGGAGATTGCGAGAGGAGTGGGAGCCAAGGTGGTTTTCCCGACTTTGACCTTGGGGACCGAGGAGCAACCGATCGTAAGGAGTGAGGCTAGGGCGAGGAGAAGACCGAAGAGGTTTTTCATGAGCGTTTTTGGCCTATGCGGTTTCTTCGTCTTCCGAGAGATTATTAGACTTAGACTCAGGGTCGTATTGTTTTTTGTGGAAGATGTAGAAGAGGGTGGGGCAGAGGAGGAGGGTGAGGACGGTGGCGAAGGAGAGGCCGAACATCATGGCGTAGGCCATACTGCTCCACATGCCGCCGCCGCCAAGAGCGAGGGGGACGAGGCCGAAGACGGTGGTGGCGGTGGTCATGAGGATGGGGCGGAGGCGGGATTTGGCGGAGTCGACGATGCAGTCGAGGAAGGGTTTGTCATCCTGGGCAAGCTGGAGACGGGTTTCGTCGAGGAGAAGGATGGCGTTGTTGACGACGATGCCCATGAGGGCGATGAGGCCGAGGAGGGTCATGAAGCCGAAGGAGGAACCGGTGACGAGAAGTCCGGGGACGACTCCGATCATCATGGGTGGGATGGTCATCATGATGATAGCGAAGGCGCGCAGGGAGTTGAATTGGGCGATGAGGATGAGGCAGAGGATGGCGATGGGGATAGGGGCGCCGGCGGCGAGCTTCTTCTGCGCATCAGCTGATTCGGCTTGTTCGCCACCAATTTCAACCGTGTAGCCAAGGGGCCAATCGCTGCTGGCGGTGAGGGCTTCGACTTTGGGTTGAATTTCGGCGAGGGCTTCAGATGAGAAGCGACCGCTGACCCGGCATTTGACGTTCATTTCGCGGGTAGTGTTGTAGCGTTCGATGGCACCGGGTTGAAAATCGATGCGAATGTCGGCAGCTTGGCTGAGGGGGATGATGCCGCTTTGGGCACCAAAGACCGGGAGGTCACGGATTTGGTCGAGGTTCTCGCGGAAGTCTTCCTTGGACCGGAGGAGAACGGGGATGGATTTGTCGTCTTCGCGATAGTTGGTGGCTGGAGTGCCTTCGTATTGCAAGGAGAGGGCGGCACCGAGGCTTTGGGTGCTGAGTCCGAGACGGCTGAGGCGGGTTTGGTCAGGATCGATGGTGACTTGTTTGGTCCAGGCTCCCCAGGAATCGCGGATGTCGTAGGTACCCTGCGATTCACGCATGATGGCAGCGACTTGGTCGCGAAGGTTGTAAAGGGTGTCCATGTCTTCGCCCCGGATCTTGATTTGGATGGGGTCGCCGACTGGAGGGCCACTTTCGAGGGCTTTGGGAGAGATGCGGGCGGCAGGGAATTCCTCGAGGGCGAGGGTGTTGATTTCGTCGATGAGCTGGGCGACGTCTTCGGGTTTGCTACTGGTGGTGAGGACACTGAGGAAGGCGTAGTTCGGGTTGGCTTGTTCAGGGGAAAGTGAGAGATACCAGCGGGGGCCACCGTCGCCGATCCAAGACGAGACACTCATGACTTCGTCTTTTTTCTCAGTGAGAAGCCACTGTTCGAAGCGGGAGACCTCGCTTTCAGTTTCTTCGATGCTTTTTCCCTGAGGGAGCTCGAAATCGATGACGAATTGGTTGCGTTCGTTGGGAGGGAAGAAAATGCTGGGGACGTATTTCATGCCCATCATGGCGACGACGGTTGCGGCAAAAATAAGGATAAGGAAGAGCCAGCGGGTTTTGATGGCGAAGCGGAGTATCGCCTCGTAGGGACCATTGAAGGCGGTGACGGCCCGGCCGACGAAGGTGTCTTTTTTGAGGGGCTTGAGGAAACCGTAGCAGAAGAAGGGGATGATGGTGATCGACATGAGCCAGCTGCCTAACAAGGTGAGAGAGACGACGGCAAAGAGACTGAAGACGAACTCGGCGGTGGAGCCCTCGGCCATGGCGATGACGCCGAAGGCGGCGATGGTGGTGCCACTCCCGGCCAAGAGGGGGATGATGAGGCCGCCGACCGAGTCGATGACGGCAGATTTTCGATCTGCACCTTCGTTGAGACGGCGGAGGATCTGTTCGCAGACGACGACGGCGTTGTCGACCATGATGCCGAGGGCGATGATGAGGGCGGCGATGGACATCATCTCCAGCTCAACCCCGACGCTTGGCATGAGGCAGAAACAGAGGAGGATGGCAGAGGGGATGAGGATGCTGACGAGGACGGCGAGGCGCCAGCCGGAGAAGATGAACATGATGACGATGACGAAGGCGAAGGCTTGGCCAAGGTTCTCAAGGAAGGAATTGATGGAGTCGGTGATGTAGACGGGCTGGTAGAACATGGTCTCGATTTCGAGTCCGAGAGGGAGTTCCTTTTGGATTTCTTCGAGAGCGGTGGTGATGCGTTCACCCACTTTGGTGACCGCTTGGCCATCGAGGGCGGAGACAGAGATACAGAGAACGGGCTCGCCATTGAAGTGGCTGAGCGATTGCGCGGGGTCGAGATAGTCACGCCGGATGGTGAAGAGGTCGGAGACGCGGAGGGAAGTGGACTGGCCGGTGAGAGCGAGCTGGTAGTTGGCCAGTTCCTCAAGGGATTCGAATTCGCCGAGAGTGACGATTTGGATACGTTCGTCGCCGTGGTTTGCGTCGCCACTATCGACGATTGCGTTTTGAGAGCTCAGGACGTTGGAGATTTCGGTCGGGGTGATACCGTAGGCGGCTAGTTCGGAGCTGGAGAATTCGAGGTAGACCCTTTCGTCTTGTTCGCCATGGAATTCGACTTTGCCGACGCCGTCGATGGCGAGGAGTCGGTCGCGGATGACGTCGCCGTAGTCTTCGAGTTCGGCAGGAGTGTATCCATCGCCTTTGAGAGCGTAGATGTAGGGGAACTGGTCACCGAACTCGTCATTGATGGCGGGCTTGCTGGAGCCGGAAGGGAGTTGGACGGCGCTGACTTTGTTCCGCATGTCAGTCCAGATGTCCTCCATGTCGAAGTATTGCTCGGCGACGGTGACGGTGATGATGGAGATGCCGGGTTTGGAGGTGGATTCGATTTCATCGACCTCGGGCATTTGACGAATAGCTTGCTCGAGGGGCTCGGTGACTTCTTGCTCGACTTGTTCGGAGGAACGACCGGGGTAGGAGGTGATGACGATTGCGTTCCGGATCGTGAAAGCGGGGTATTCGCGGCTGCCGATGTTGAGGTAGGTCAAGATCCCGAAGAGGAGGATGCCGAGGTAGATGACAATCGCGGTGCGGCTGTTGTTGAGGGTAAAGGCGGCGGGGTTCGGCATGCGCTAGAGAAGTTCAGTTTTGTGCCTCGCGCTAAGACGCTAAGGCGCGAAGCTTAGGTTTTGGCTGGATTTTGTGTGGTTTGCCTCGCGCGGAGACGCAGAGACGCGGAGTTTTGTGAGGTTAGGATTGGTTTTGGATGGCTCGCGCTAAGATGCTAAAGCGCAAAGTTTTTTTGTTTTTGATTTTGTTAGTTTTTACGGGAGGTAACGAAGAGAACAGAGGGTTGGGTGTGGGGAGTGGTTTTCACTTGGAGTGTTTTGGTTTTCCTTTGGACCAGGATGGATTGGATGGATGTGATTTCTTGGGATTTGGGATTTGGGATTTGGGTTTTGGGGCCGACGGGGCGTCGGCGCTACTGTGGGGTGACTTGCATGCCTTGGGAGAGGTGGGAGACGCCTTTGGCGACGATGGTTTGGCCGGATTCGAGGCCGGAGGTGACACTAATGAGGCCTTCGCTGGCGAGGTCGCCGACGGTGATGGCTTGTTGAGTGACGGTGCTGACAGAGGCGGAGGGGTCGTCAACGAGCCAAAGGTAGTTGTTGCCGTCGGGTGAGGTTTGGACGGCGGAGATGGGAGCGGCGAGGTGAGCACCGGCGGCTTTGGGAAATTGGAAGATGGCTTCGCCGTCCATGTCGGCGCGGAGGTTGGAGAAGTCGGTGCTGTTCTCGATGCGGAGGGTAACGGGGTAGGTCGTGTTTTCGGCGGCAAGAGGAGAGACTTCGGTGACGGTGGCGGTGAGCTTTTGGTCGGGAAGGTTGGTGAGGACGATGCTGGCTTTTTGGCCTTCGGCGACTTTGGAAATGAGCGAAGTAGGAATGCCGACTTCGAAGTCCATTCCGAGTTCGCTTTGGATATTGACGACAGGACTGCCGACGCTGACGACCTGATTGACGTCGGCGGGAACGCTGGAGATGAAGCCATCGTAAGGCATGGTGAGGGTGGTGTATTGCACGTTCAGTTCGGCGGACTTGAGGGTGGCTTCGGCGGCTTTTTGGTTGGCGATGGCGGCGTCGAAGCTGGCTTTGCTGGCATTGCCGGATTCGAAGAGTTCCTGGGTGCGGCGGAGTTCCTGGGTCGCTTGGAGGGCTTGGGCACGGGCAGTTTGGAGGTTGGCTTCGTTGAGGTCGGGATCGAGTTTGGCGAGGAGCTCGCCTGCGCGGTAGCGGCGACCGGTCTCGGCGAAGATTTGGGAGATGCGGCCGGAGACTTGGAAGCCGAGTTCGACGGAGGTGGTGGCTTCGGTTTGGCCGGAGAAACGGCGTTCTTGGGTGTCGGAGGAATCGGGAACGAGGAAGGTGATGACGGTGCGAGGAACGACGGGGGCAACGGCTTCTTCTTTTTTGCAGGAGGAGAGTGTGAGGAAAGCGAATGGGAGAAGCATCGCGCAGAGACGCGGAGGCGCGGAGGTTGTTTTTTTTGAAGGGTTTTGGTTTGTTGTCATGGATGGAGGTGAATGAGATTACGGGAAAGGTTGTGGATTGTGCGGTGAAGATTCATCAGCAGCTGGGGCCGGGGTTGTTGGAGTCAGTTTATCAGCGGATTCTGGTTTATGGGTTGAGGAAGGCAGGGCTGAAGGTCGAGACGGAGGTGCAGGTTCCTGTAAAGTGGGATGGGCATGTGATTGATGAAGGTTTCCGGGCGGATGTTCTTGTTGAGGGGAAGGTGTTGTTAGAGTTGAAGGCCTTGGAGAAGACGGAGCGTGTTCATCGGAGGCAGACGTTGACTTATCTGAAGTTGTTGGATTTGAAGGTAGGGCTGCTGATCAATTTTGGGGCGGCGCTTGTGAAGGATGATCTTCATCGGTTGGTGAATGGGCTGAAGGAGTGAGTAGAAAAAGCATCGCGCGGAGACGCAGAGGCGCGGAATTTTTTGGGGATTGGAATTTGAATTTATTTTCATTTCTCTGCGTTTCAGCGGCTCTGCGCGAGGTTTCTGGATTAATTTTATTTGGCAGGAAGGGCTTTCATGAAGAGGGAGCCGGTTTGGAGGTAGTTTTTGAATTGGCGGAGGAGGGCGTTTTTTTCGGCATCGGTTTTGGCGTATTCGAACCAGGCGATGGCGCGTTGGAGGGCGACGACGTCCTTGAGGTAGGTGTAGAGGGAGACGGCTTCGCTTTGTTTTTGAGTGAGGAGGTTCGACTGGGAGTCTAGTAGGGTGACGACGTCGATTTGGCCGAGGCGGTATTGTTCGCGGACGCGTTCGTAGTTTTTTTCGGCATCGGAGCGGGCTTGGCGGGAGAGGCGCATGGCGGGGTGGGAGGCGGCGATGCCGTAGCCAGCGGCGAGGGCGCGTTGTTCGATGAGGTAGGCGGCGCTGAGGCGCTGGGCTTCGAGTTGGGCGATGGCAGCTTGGATTTGGCGAGTTTCGGCGTTGCGAAGATCGCGTTCCAAGAAGGGGATGGTGAAGCCGATGCCGACAGTCCAATCGTTCTGAGCATCGGAGGAGGAGAGGTTGGAGTCTTGGATGATGCGGTTGACGCCGGCGCTGAGGCTGATTTCGGGGCGAAGGTAGCGGCGCTGGCGTTCGCGGAGGGTGATGCCCTGGGCGACGAGGTTGCGGTGGAAGGCTTTGAGTTCGGGAGACTGAACGGTGGAGAGGGACTTGGTGAATTTGATGAACTCTTCGAATTCGTTTTCGCGGTCGATGAGGTCGACGAGGGGTTGGAAGACATAGGAATCCTCTTCGCCGAGGGGCGGGATGTCGGTGAGGTCCCAGTGGGAATCGGTGGGGGCGAGGATGAGAACGTTGAGAGCGGTGCGGGCGTTTCGTCGGTCGCTGTCGGCTTGGATGAGGTTGGAGCGAGTGGCTGCTTCGGAGGCTCGCCAACGAAGAGTGTCGGTTTCGTCTTTGGAGCCGATGTTGAGGCGGAGGTCGGCGAGCTGGAGGTTTTCTTGCACGAGAGTGAGATTCTCGCGTTGGATTTGGTAGAGGGCTTCAGCTTGGAGGGCGTTGAGGTAGGCGGTAGCGGTGTCGGCGATGGTGTCGAGGGTGACGGACTCGATGTCGTGGGTGGTGGCGATTGTGATTTCGTCGAGGGCTTGGATTTGGGAGTAGAGTCGGTCGCTGTAGAGAAGTCGATTGACCTCGAAGCCGAGGGTGCCCCCCTGGGTGTTGGCAGCACCGAGGCGGTTGATGCGATCCTGGGTGGAGGTGAGAGAGCCTTGCACATTGAAATTGGCGGTGGTGCTGAAACCGGCGCGGGCGACATCGGAGTTGGCGGCGGCTTCTTGCCAAGCGGCGCGGCTAGCGGTGATGTCGGGATTGATTTTGGCGGCGCGGGCCATGACGCCTTCGAGAGTGAGGGTGCCGGAGGAGGGCCGGATGTCGCTTTCGTTGATGAAGGTGGCGGAGAGGGAGGTGTCGTAGTCGGGTGACCAGCCGATCTTCTTTGCGGTGGCGAGGTTGATGGTGAGGCGGTCGGCGAGGCGGAGGGTGACGGGGAGGAGAGAGGTATCGATACCGAGGAGAGCTTGGTGGAGGTTGAGGGCGAGGCGCCTTTCGAGGGTGGCGATGGTATCTGGTCCGAGGGTGGAGAAGGCACCAGCCTCGACGTCCTTGGGCCCCATCATGGAGAGGTGGACAAGTTTGCGATCAGTGAGAGCGGCGAAGAGGCGGGCGCGGTCCTCGCGGCTCATGGAAGGGATGAGGGGGACGTAGACGGCTTTGACGTCGGGAGGGATTGGGGAGAGGTCGGTGAAGTTGGAGCGGTTGATTGGGTGGACGCGGAGGGTGAGTCCAGTGGCTTTCTCGAGACGGGCGAGTTGTTCGCTGATATCCTTGCCGATGATGGGAACGACTTCGGGGTCGATGAAGCCGTCGATGACTTTGGTTCCGGCGAGTTGGGCGAGTGCTCGGACGTCGGACAGAATGCGGTCGGGGACGAGGACGAAGCTGTAATTCGGAACGGAGGAGGTGCCGTCAGGCGAGATCAGGGTGTTTTGGAGGTCGGTGAATTCGATGGCACCGGCGATGATGGGCTTGGTGAAGATTTCGGCAGGGATTTGGCGGGCGTAGTAGCTGGAGGCGATGCCGGCAGTGAAGATGGCGTCAATTTCGGGGTCGGCGAGGACATCGCGGAGGGTTTTGGCGGAGTTGCCGTCTTGGACTCGGACAGTTTTGAGTTTGAGTCGGTATTGGTCTTGGGAGAGCGGGAGGAGCTCTTCTTTAAAGCCGTCGATAAGGGAGTCGAAGTAGGGGGAAGGGGTATCGCGGATGATGGCGATGGTTTTGGTGGGGAGTGCTGGTGCCAGGGGAGGAGGCGGAGGGTCCTGACCGAAGGCAAGACCGCAACATAAGAGACTGAAAATTCCTAACTTCATTGGGGCGACATTGACGAGAACAGAAACTGGCTGGTAGCTTCTCAGGTAGCCTGTTCCGGGCCAAGTCTTCAGTGATGCACCGAGGCTGCCCGAATGATGTTGGCGGGCAGCTTTGGAGGGGTAGGGGTGGTTTCGATGTAGCGGATGTTCGCGGTCGGGATCATGTAGAGATGACCGTCGGCTTCGATGATGAGAGTTGATTGGGACTTCATCTTTTCCAATTCGCCGCCAATCATAGGATTGTCTCGGTCTGGCGAAAATCGGAACTCGAGTTCTTTGTCGTCCATGAAGTGGATTCTGATCGTTGTTGTCATTTGGTTGTGATGGTGGGTGGTGGTGGGATCCTTTTTACGAGGAAAAGGGTTCGATTTGCTGGTCCAGGAGAGTTCTGAGTTCTTGTTGCAGGTCGCGGTCTACAACGATTGGAGGAAGGGGTTTTTGCTTTCCTTCGGAAATGAGGGTTCCGGTGGCTCTTGCCTTCACGGCAGAATGAACGGCGGTGATCAGTTTCTGGGCTTGGACTTCAGGAGACTTGAAAAGGATAGGTTGTAAGAGCCGAACTAGGAACGGCATTCCGTCGTCGCTGCCGGTCATGGGTGTTTTGGTCGGGCCCGGGTCGACGGTCTGGATTTGGATGCCATCTTGAGCGAACTCTTCCCTGAGGAATTCGGCCGCGATTGTGATGGCCATTTTTGATTTTGCATACGCGCCCATGAGGCCACCGATTTCCGTTGGATTTAGGAGTTTGGAGACGTCGAGTTCCTTGACCCCTTTGATGGCTGAGGAGGAAAAGTTGACGACTACGGAATCTTCCGTTGGGCCAGATGCTGCAGCTAGTGAAGAACGAAGCTGCTTTGTGATCAGGTAAGGGGCGAGGACGTTGATGGCAAAGTGACTTTCCACTCCTTGGGCACTCATCTTCCGCTTGTCTGTGAGAATGCCGGCGACGTTGTAGAGTGCGGAGACTTCGGGGTGTTGGAAGTTGATTTCTTTGCTTGCCGACGCGACTGAAGAGAGTTCCATCAGGTCGGCGGAGTAAGAGTGGAAGTTCTGCTGGGGGAAGGATTTCTTTAATTCTGCGATTTGTTGGGCGGATTTTCCGAGTGAGCGGTTCAGGGTCACAAGGTTCCAGCCTTGGGCGGCGAGAATCTTGCAAAGCTCGCTACCGATTCCACCTGTAGAACCGGTGATCACTGCGCTGTTGGTCGATTTCGCCATCGGTCGGTGGGACAAGATGAAGCCCGGAGACTAGGAAACGAGGAGAGGGAGTTCCGGGACGGCTTGATTCGTAACAAAGTTTGTTACAGAGTCAAATCGGAATCGAATTTGAGTGGGATCTTTCGTTCGGCGAGGAGTCGGCACAGTTTTGGCCGCACGGTTGCGTCCATCCCGGCTACGGTGACTTGTTCGAGTCTTTTGAGAAGGTGTTCTTCGGCATCGGCGAAGAGGTCGTCGAGATAATGACTCATGACTTCGGTGACGGGGCCGCCGTTTTCGGGAGGTCTTTTGAGCAATTCGCCGGTGGAGTTTGTTGCTTGGTAGACTTGGCGGAGATTGATTTCGTGGGGCGGGCAAGCGAGGATGCTTCCGCCCCCGCTTCCGGGGCGGGAGGCTACGAGGCCTGCTTTGTTGAGTTTGGAGAGGACGCGACGAACTACGACAGGACTCGTTCCGTAGGTCTCAGCAAGCGCTTCTGAGGTGAGAGGCTTTCCCGCGCGAGCGGTGAGATACCCGACGACGTGAAGGGCGATGGAGAAGTCGAGGTTCACCTTGGTCTAGTGATGGTGATGGCCATGGTCGTGGTCATGTGAGTGACCGTGATCGTGGGAATGGTCATGCGAATGACTGTGGTCGTGCGAATGATGGTGCGAATGCCCGTGGTCGTGGGGGAGGTGGAGTTGGTGGGCGGCGTCGTGTTTGGCGGTGTGGTAGATGTCGCCGATGGGGAGCTTGGATTTTTCGGAGGCGGAGCGGCAGTCTTCGTATTCGGGGATGACTTTGGCCGCTTGGCCGGGGATTTCGGCGATCTTAACGCGGATGGGGCCGTGTTTGGTGGTGATTGTTTCGATGCGGCGTGGGAGAGAGTCGCGGCGGACTTCGGTGCGGCGGACGCCGAGGGTGGAAGTTTGGGAGAGAAGAGTGTTCTGGAGGGAGTCGGCGTGGCTGGGTTTGGCAAGAACCTGGAGGAGGACGCCGGGGCGGTCCTTTTTCATCTGGGCAGGGAGGGCGGAGACGTCGAGGGCGCCTTGATCCATGAGGAGGCGGGAGACGTGGCCGATGACTTCGGGGGATTCGTCGTCGAGGTTGGTTTCGAGTTGGACGAGGGTTTCGATGAGGAGGCCGTCGGTTTGTTCGGAGTCGCCAATGATGAGGCGGAGGACGTTTGGGTATTTGAAGTCTGCGGTGCCGGCGCCGTAGCCGATGGAGTCGAGGGTCATCGGTGGGATGGGGCCGTAGCCGTCGGCGACCTCGGAGAGGATGGCGGCGCCGGTGGGGGTGACGAGTTCTTTTTCTACTGGACTTCCCGTAATGGGGCAGCCTTTGAGGAGTGAGAGAGCGGCGGGAGCAGGGAGGGGGATTTCGCCGTGAGCGCCGAAGACGAATCCGCGGCCGAGGGGGAAGGGGGAGACGATGATGCGTTCGATGCCGAGGGCTTCGAGGCCGGCGAGAGCGCCGCAAACGTCAACGATGGCATCGACACCGCCGACTTCGTGGAGGTGGACTTTGTCGACTTCGGAGTTGTGGATGTTGGCTTCGGCCTCGCAGATGCGGTGGAAGATGCGGTTGGCCTTTTGTTTGACGGATTCGGAGAGGTGGGAGTCGTTGACGACCTTTTGGAGGTCGGCGAGGTGACGTTCGGGGGCGTGGTCATGAACGTGGACGTCGACTTTGGTGGCGGAGAAGCAGTTCTTGAGAACTTTCTTGGTATGAAGGTGGAAGTCGTTGAGATGGAGCTTGGCGAGCTCGGCTTCGAGGGTGGCGGCGGGGAGGCCGGCGTCGATGAGGGAGCCGAGGAGCATGTCGCCGGATGCGCCGGAGACGAGGTCGAAGTAGGCGGTTTTCATGAGGCGAGTGTGGGGGGAGGGAGCTGCCCCGGCACTCCTTTTCTTTCGAAGGGCCGCGTTTAACTCGCGAGGATGAGGAGGTCGTTGGGTGAAACGGGCTTGGCTTTTTCGATGGAGCAGAAGGACTTGAGAGCTTCTTTCGCTGAAGCGGGACGGTTTTCGATTTCGGCGTCGAGGAGGTTCATGAGCCAGGCATTGAAATCATCGGAGAGGTTGGTGGCGAACTCGTTTGCCGGGGTGGGTTTGGCGAGGGAGAACTCGCGACCGGTGAGGGTTTTGTAGAGGATTTTGCCGAGGGCGAAGAGGTCGCGACGGGGGTCGGCGCTGTTGTCGAGTCCGATCTGGCGGGAGTGTCCGAAATCGATGAGGGTGTAGTGGAAGCAACCGGGGGCCCAGGGGGTGACCATGATGTTGGAGGCTTTCAGGTCGAGATGGCAGAAGCCGGCTTCGTGGACGGCGGCGAGGGCTTCGAGGATTTGGAGAGCCATGGGGGTGACGAGGGAGAGTTTGCGGGAACGTCCGTCGGAGAGGCACTTGGCAAGGTCGGCGCCAGTGATGAATTCGGTTACGAGGAAGGGTCGTTCGCCATTCTTGCCGCGGTCGAGGACTTTGACGACGTTGTGATGGTTGATGGCTTCGAGGGCGGCGAGTTCGGCTTCGAAGGATTCGTCGTTTTTGTGGAAGAGTTTGAGGGCGATGTCTTGCTCGAGGCGGGTGTCGAAGCCGCGGAAGATGCGGGCTTCGCCCCCGCTGCCGAGCTCGCTTCCCGCTTGGTAGCGTTTTTGGCGAGGCTCGGCAGCAGACGAGGCGGACTGTTGGTTGGGTATGGACCGCGTGGGCTCCGCATTGTTGTGGTCAGGGCGACCTTGTCCTTTGGGGGTTTGAGAAAATTTCACAGCGAGAGGAGGGTGAGTGTTTAATTGGCTAGATGCTGAACTATTAAAAAATTTAAACCATCTGCCAAGAAAAATTTTAAAATTAAACTGAAAATTTTTCAAAATTGGTAACTGGATTTGTTGAAAATCACGAATTTAGACAATCTGGAGAACTTGATGTTCAGAGATTTTAGAATTTCCTTCGATTTGGGGATCGCGAAGGCAGAGGATGGGTTGGGGGACTGATTCTTAGTGAATTTTGGGGAGAGTGGTGTGGGCGAAGACGGCGGCACCGAAGCCATTGTCGATATTGACGACGGCGAGACCGGAGGCGCAGGAGGTGAGCATGGCGAGGAGGGCGGTTTCGCCCTTGCGGGCGGTTCCGTAGCCCACCGAGGTCGGAACTGCGATCACCGGACAAGCGACGAGACCGGCCACAACAGATGGGAGGGCGCCTTCCATGCCGGCAACGGCGATGATGGCAGTGGAGTTGCGGAGGGTTTCGAGATGGGGAAGGAGCCTATGCAGTCCGGCGACGCCGACGTCGTTGATTTGACGGAAGGGGACTTTGAGATACTGGAGGGTGAGGGCGGCTTCCTCGGCGACATCGAGGTCGGAGGTGCCGGCGACGACGAGGGTGACGGACGGTTGGTCTGCGGGGTCGATTTTTTCGGGAAGGCCGAGGGTGAGGCAGCGTGAGTGAGGGTGGTAGGTGGGTTCCCGGAGGGGGGTTGGGTTTTGCTCTTGGCCTTGGTGCGGAGCTGGTGCTCCGCGCTCCTTTTCTGCAAGGATGGCTTCGGCTTTTTCGAGGGAGACTCTGGTTGCAAGTGCGCTGCCGTGAGCTGAGTGGATGCGGTGGAGGTTGTCGGAGATTTGCTGGGGATTTTTGCTTTCGCCGTAGATGACCTCCGGGCAACCGGTGCGGAGTTCGCGGTGGAGGTCGAGGGTGGAGTGGGTGAGTTGCTCGAAAGGGAGGGTGGCGAGTTTTTCGGTGGCGTCGGCGGGGGAGAGTTTGCCGGAGGAAACATCTTGGAGGAGTTGTTCGAGGTCGGAGCGGTTCATGAGTGCACGAGTCTGCGAAGGGCGGCGGTGGTTTGGCCGCGGTCGAGTTTTCCGGCGGCGACGGCGAGAGTGAGGGCGAGCCAGTCTTGGGAATCAGGAAGGGTTTGGATTCCGTTGATGCGGAGAAAGAGAATGGATGTAGCCATGGCGACTCTTTTGTTACCGTCGATGAAGGGGTGATTACTGCAGAGATAGTAAAGGTAAGAGGCCGCAATTTCTACTGGTTCAGTAATTATTGGCCCTCCGCCAAAGGTCGCTTTAGGGGCGGCGAGGGCGGAGTCAAGTAAATCCCTTGAACGAATTCCATCTGAGCCCCCGTGATTTTCAAGGACGCGGCGGTGGATTTCGAGGACTTGGGCATAGGTAGGATGCCGACTCTCACTCATGCCAACTTGGAGAGGGTGTCCTTGTAGTCGTCGAGAACTTCGTTGAGGGCATCGTTGAATTCGTCGTTGGTGATGGAACCGACAGGCGTGAGACGAACGGAGTCTTGTCCATTGATGGTGATTTCGACTTTATCGCCAACGTCAACTTTCAAGGCATCGAGGATGGCAGCATCGAGGATGATGCCCTTGGAATTGCCGATTTTACGGATTTCTTTGACCATGTTGGAACAATGTTATTCCCGGATGTGTTTGTCAAGAGGAAGGGCCGGAGGAAAGCAGGGTGCTTTTCCGGGAAAGGCCGTCGCAAGGGTGGTTGTGGATGCGCAGGTTTGCGGTCTGGGCCAGACCGCGCTATCAAAGAGGTGGGAGAGTTATCGCTTTTTTTTCAGCGCTTTGTTGAGAGAGCCCGTTTGGTATCCGGCGAGGTCGAGAGTGATGTAGAGGAAGCCGAGGGGTTTGAGGGCCTCGGTGAGGGTGTCGCGTTGGTCGAGGGCACGTTGGAGTTGGTCGGGGGGGATTTCGAGGCGGGCGATGGTGTCGTGGTGGCGAACCCGGTGGCCGAGGAAGCCGAGAGTTTTGAGGATGAGTTCGGCTTTTTCGACTTGGGAGAGTTTTTCGGGGGTGACTTGGGAGCCGTAGGGGATTCGGGAGGAGAGGCAGGCGTTGGCGGGTTTGTTCCAATTGGAGAGGCCGAGTTCTTGGGCGTAGGAGCGGATGTCGTTTTTGTTGAGGCCGATTTCCTGGAGGGGTGAACGGACGCCGTGTTCGCGGGCGGCGCGGAGGCCGGGGCGGTGGTCGCCGAAGTCGTCGGCGTTGGTGCCATCGAGGATCCAGTGGAAGCCTTCTTTGCCAGCGTGAGCGATGAGAGTGTCGTAGACGTTGGTTTTGCAGAAGTAGCAGCGGTCGGGGTTGTTGGCTTGGTAGCGGGGGTCGGCAGTTTCTGTGGAGGTGAGTTCGATGAGTTCGCAGCCGATGTCATGGGCTACGTTGCGGGCGTCTTCGAGATCGTGATTGGCGAGGGAGGGGGAAACGGCGATGGCGGCGGCGGTGTTTTCCGAGAGGTAGTCGTGGGCGAGTTTGAGAACGAGGGTGGAATCAATGCCGCCGGAGTAGGCGACGAGGACACGGTCGAGGCCTTTGATGAGGGATTTGAGTTGGGCGCGTTGGAGTTCGGAAGCGATGGGAGAGTGTGGACTTGGGAAGGGGGGGCGTCCAATGCAGAAGCGAGAGGGACTACTTTTTTGCGAGGATCTCGATTTTGCAGGGGACGACGCCGTCGACAACGAAGTCGAGTTTGCGGGCCATGCCGATGGTGACGTCGATGATGCGGCCTTTGATGTAGGGGCCGCGGTCGTTGATTCGCACAATCACGGATTTTCCGTTTTTGAGGTTGGTGACGCGCACGCGGGTACCCATGGGGAGTTTTTTGTGGGCAGCGGTGGCGGCGTTTTCGTTGAGGCGTTCCCGGTTCCGCGTCCTTGCGAACGCGAGGACCTACTGAGCCAAACAGAACAGAGCCCTAGCTCTGCGCCTGCCACAC
>JBCCZX010000003.1:0-48740 GCA_039186735.1 Verrucomicrobiota bacterium
CCCGCCCCACCCACCGAACCCCTCCCCAAACTCAACGTCACCGACTTCTCCACCTACCTCGATTGCCCCTTCCGCTTTTACCTCAAAAAAATCCTCAAGCTCCAACCCCTCGACCTCCACCGTTCCGAACTCAACCACCGCGACTTCGGCAACCTCACCCACCTCGTCCTCGAAGACTTCTTCCTCACCCCCGCCGTCCACTCCCCCGAACCCGAACTCATCTCCCAAGCCTTCCACGACCTCCTCTCCACCCGCCTTCACCAAATCTACGGACAATCTCGTAGCATTCCTCTCATCATCCAGGAAGACTCCCTCCGCCGTCGCCTCGAATGGTGGTCCCACCTCGAAGCCGAACAACGCCGCCACGGCTGGACCCTCCTCCACGTCGAACAACCCATCTCCACCGACGAACAACCCTTCCTCCTCAACAGCCTCGAAATCCGTGGCACCATCGATCGCATCGAACAACACCCCGACGACGGCATCCGCGTCCTCGACTTCAAAACCAAAGCCAAACCCACCCCCGTCGCCAAAGCCCACCTCCGCAACTTCAAACGCCACGAAGACCCCGACAAAACACCCGACCACTTCCAAGTCCAAACCGGCAAAAGACCCCAACGCTGGTCCAACCTCCAAGTCCCCCTCTACCTCATCTCCCTCGCCCAAAAATTCCCCGACCAAACCCTCACCGCCGGCTACGTCGCCCTCGGCAACACCAAAGACAACGTCCACCTTGATCTCTGGAGCAACCTCGACCCAACCCTCCTCGCCTCCGCCCGAACCTGCGCCGAATGCATCATCACCTCCATCCATCAAAACCAATTCTGGCCACCCAACGAAGCCCCCCAATACGACGACTTCGCCCCCCTCTTCCTCTCCCACCCCCACGCCGCCTTCAACCCCATCAACCTCAACAAAAAAACTTCCTAACCACACCACCCCATGCCCAACTCCACCCAGTCCAAATCCCCTTCCTTCTCTTTGTTACCTCCTGTTCAAAAAGATCCCATTCAAACCTCCCGCCCAAAAAAATCTGCGCCCAATCCGCGAAAATCTGCGTGGAAAAACAAAACCCAAGCCTCCTTCCCTCCTAACCTCCTCTTCAAAAACAAAAACAATCGCATTCAAAAATCCTCCCCTCCCGAGCTCCCATCAAAAACCAAAAACACCTCCCCAAAAAACAACCTCCGCTCTCTCCGTTACCTCCTGTTCAAAATCCAAAACAGTCCCAACCAAGAACTCCATCCCTCCTGACCTCCTGCTTAGAATATGCAAAACGAACTCATCCGCGCCTCTGCGGGCTCCGGCAAAACCTTCCAGCTCACCAACCGCTACCTCGCCCTCCTCGCCCGCGACCTCCTCAACAACCGCGACCCCCACCCCGAGCGCATCATCGCAATCACCTTCACTCGCAAAGCCGCTGGCGAATTCTTCGTCGAAATCCTCAAAAAACTCGCCGCCGGTTCCTCATCCGAGGACGAATGCCGGAGCATCGCCGGCCCACCCGACGACCCCCTCCACGCCACCCTCTCCCAACTCACCCCCGACCACTACCGCCAACTCCTCGCTCTCTTCATCGAGCGCATGCCACGCCTCTTCCTCGGCACCCTCGACTCCTTCTTCTCCTCCATCGTCCGCACTCACCCCACCGAGTTCGGACTCTCCGGTGACTTCGACATCCTCGACGAGCACGCCGCCACCCAGGCCCGCCAACTCGTCTACCGCCAAATCTTCACCTCCACCCAAACCCCCGCCGAACAAGAACAATTCCTCGAAGCCTACCACTTCGCCACCTTCGGAAAAGAAGACGCCACCGTCTTCTCCAAACTCGACACCTTCATCACCAACAACCACTCCCTCTTCCTCTCCGCTTCCACCCCCGACCTCTGGGGCAATCCCGCCCGCATCTGGCCCGACGGCTCCGAATGGTTTCCCGCCCCCGACGGCTCCAACGCCGAAGACGCCCGCCAACTCGACCAACTCCTCGACGACGAAACCCTCTCCCCCAAACAAGAAGAATTCTGGCGCGAATTCACCACCCAACTCACCACCCACAACCCCGGCACCCCCTTCCCTCCCCGCGTTGAGTTCTTCCTCAAAAAACTCCTTCCCGTTTTCCAAGACCTCAAAGCCGGCCGCGCCACCATCAGCGTACAAAAGAAACAAGAACTCTCCCCCGCCCTCTGCCAAATCCTCACCCGCATCACCCGCCGCCTCCTCGCCGGCGAACTCAACGCCAAAATCGTCCGCACCGCCGGCATCCAAAAAGTCCTCGCCAACTTCGAGTCCGTCTACGCCCACCTCATCCGCCGCCGCGGCCAACTCACCTTCCGCGACCTCGAAGTCCTCCTCGCCGGCTCCCCGGACTCCCCCGCCCCCCTCCTCTCCCAATCCCCCTCCGACGACACCCGCCTCCGCATCGACTACCGCCTCGACTCCTCCTACCACCACTGGCTCCTCGACGAATTCCAGGACACCTCCCGCACCCAGTGGAACATCCTCCAACCCCTCATCGACGAAACCCTCGCCGACGACTCCGGCGACCGCTCCCTCTACCAGGTCGGCGACATCAAACAAGCCATCTACGGCTGGCGCGGCGGAGACAGCCGCCTCTTCGACGACACCATCTCCCGCTACGGCGAAAATCGTATCCAACAACGCCCCCTCGACACCTCGTGGCGCTCCGGCCCCGACATCATCGAACCCCTCAACCAAATCTTCTCCAACCAAGCCGCCCTCCTCCAACTCGGCATCCCCCAAACCGCCCTCGACCGCTTCCAGTGGCAAACCCACACCGTCGCCCCCAAAAACCAAACCTACCCCGGACTCACCGCCCTCTACCAACCCCTCCCCGCCGAAGGCTCAAAGCCCACCCTCGAAGACTCCTTCGCCCTCACCCTCGCCCTCCTCAAAGACATCCGCCCCACCGAAAAAAACCTCTCCTGCGCCCTCCTCGTCCAAAAAAACGACACCGCCCAAGCCCTCGTCGAATACATCCGGACCCACTCCGACCTCCCCGTCGCCTCCGAAGCCGACGTCCCCGTCACCCTCGACAATCCCGTCACCCTCGCCTTCCTCTCCCTCTTCGCCCTCGCCGCCCATCCTCACGACTCATTCGCCCTCGGCCACCTTCGCCTCTCCCCCCTCGCCCCCTTCCTCCACCCCAATCTCCCCGAAGAAGTCCGCCTCCACATCCATTACCACGGCTTCGAACCCACCCTCCTCCTCTGGATCCAAAAATGCCAAGACGCCGAATTACTAGACGACCCCTTCTCCCGCCAACGCCTCCAACACCTCCTCACCGCCTGCCGCCAATTCGACGCCTCCGGCAACCGCTCCCTCGATTCCTTCCTCGCCTTCGCCCAAACCTACAAACTCCGCGAAACCACTTCCTCCGCCTCTATCCAAGTCATGACCATCCACAAATCCAAGGGCCTCACCTTCGACATGGTCATCCTCCCCGAACTCACCGGCAACAAACTCACCGAAGCCCGCGACGGACTCGCCATCCAAACCTCCCCCCCCGACCAAGCCATCTCCTGGATTCTCGATCCCCCCGTCAAAGCCATCCGCGAACAAGACCCCGTCCTCCAAGCCCATCACCAACAAGCCGAATCCGACGCCGCCTACGAAAAACTCTCCCTCTTCTACGTCGCCCTCACCCGCGCCAAATACGCCAACTACCTCATCGCCCCCGACCACTCCAACTCCCGCTCCCACAACTTCGTCAAACTCCTCGAATCCACCCTCGCTGACGACCCCGCCGAACGCACCCTCGGCGACCTCACCTTCAACTCCCTCTTCGAGTCCTCCCCCCAAACAAACTGGTGGACCCAGCTCTCTCCCTCCGACCCCACTCCCCCGCCACGCACTCTCCCCGACCTCCCCGCAAACCTCACCCCGCGACCCCGCCCCGGCCGCCGTATTCCCTCCCAAAAAGCCTCCCCCACCTTCTCCCTCGCCCAACAATCCGCCCTCGACCTCGGCACCGAAGTCCACCAACTGCTTGCCCAAATCGACTGGCTCAAGGAGCGCGGAGCACCAGCTCCGCAAACCAACCAAGACCTCCTCGCCCAAGCCTCCCCCCAAGCCCTCCAACACCTCCACAACCTCACCCAAAACCCCGATACCCTCACCCTCCTCACCAAACCCGATCAACCCCACAAACTCTGGCGCGAACAAGCCTTCGAAGTCCTCCTCGACGACCACTGGACCTCCGGCATCATCGACCGCGCCCACATCCTCTTGGACAACAACGGCACCCCCACCTCCGCCCACCTCATCGACTACAAAACCGACCCCCACCCCACCCCCAAACTCATCCAAACCTACACCCCCCAACTCAAACTCTACCAAAAAGCCACCGCCCACATCCTCAACCTCCCCCCCGAAAAAGTCCAAACCACCCTCCTCTTCACCTCAATCCCGCAAATCTGCCACACCGAGCCGAAAAACACACCAAACCCCTGAAACAACTGCTATCACCGCAGCAAGCCCCCCGAGATTCATCGAGCCTGCGAGCAATGCAATAAACGGAAAAACCCCTCCACCAAAAGCAAGGCAAACAAGCAGCAACCCCGCCCCAAAACCCACGCGAACCCAGCGTTCTTCGAAAGCCCCAGCAAGAAAGACCACCGAAAAAATCAAAGTCGGAAGTCCCCAGAACAATCCAATGGGACTAACCAGAAATCTCCGCCCTTCCCACACCAGCACCCAAACAGCGAGCACACAAACAACCGCCAAGACTCGCGACTTCATCACTTCCGCAAGCAACCACTCCCGCATCTGTGAGTTCTCCTCATCAGCCGCAAAAACCTACCCCACAAAATCCGCCGTCCCATACAACGTATACCCCGTCGAATCCTCCACACTCACCTCAAAAATCTCCCCCGTCATCCGCTCCGCATCCCCGTCAAAAATCACAATCTTATTCTGCCCTGTCCGCCCACTCAACCGCTCCTTGTTCGTCTTACTCGGCCCCTCGCAAAGCACCTCCTGCCGCGTCCCCACCAACTTCCCATTCTTCGCCGCCGTCAACTCCCCCTGAATCCGCAACAACTCCTGATTCCGCTCCTCCTTCACCCGCTCCGCCAGCTGCCCCTCCATCTCCGCCGCCGGAGTATCCTTCCGCTTCGAATACCGGAAGATGAAGCTATTATCAAATTCCAGATACTTCACACAATCCACCGTCGCCTGGAAATCCTCCTCCGTCTCCCCCGGAAAACCGACGATAATATCCGTAGTAATCGCCAAATCCGGCCGTGCCGCCTTCATCTTCTCACAAATCGTGATGAACTTCTCATTCTTATACGGCCGCCGCATCAACTTCAAAATCCGGTCACTCCCACTCTGCATCGGAAAATGAATATGCGAGCACAACTTCGGCAAATACGTAAACGCCTCCACCAAATCATCCCGATACCCAATCGGATGCGGACTCGTAAACCGGATCCGCTCAATCCCCTCCACCTCATGCACCGCCTCTAACAACTGCACAAACGGCGATTTCCCATCGACCTTCTCAAACTCCGTCCGCCCATAAAGATTCACAATCTGCCCCAACAGCGTCACCTCCTTCACCCCCTCATCCCGCAAGCCCTTCACCTCATCCACAATCTCCCCAATCGGCCGCCCCCGCTCCTTCCCCCGCGTATCCGGCACAATGCAAAAACTACAACGCATATTGCACCCCTGCATAATGCTCACGAACGCCGTCGCCCGCTGGTCCGCCCGTGCCACATGATCCCGAATCGTATTCTGACTCCCCTCCTCCTCTTCAATATCCACCACTCCCTCTGACAACGGCCGCGGCTTCCCCTTCCCGTCCAACTTCCGAGGCCCCCGCATCGGCTCGAAAGCAATCTTCGTCTCCTTCTCTTTCTTCTTCTCCCCCCCAAACTCAAAAACATCCTCCACCCGATTCGTCAAAATCTCCCCGCCAACCTCATCCATCCGCCCCACCATCCGGCCCTTCAAAATCCCATCCACATGATGAAACACCCGGTGATACTTCTGCGTCCCCACCACCACATCCAAATGCGGCACCCGCTCAAACAACTCACTCCCCCGGCTTTGCGCCATGCACCCCATAAATCCATAAACCACATGCGGCCTCTGCTCACGCCACTTCCCCATCATCCCCATCTTCCCCAACGCCTTCTGCTCCGCCTGATCCCGCACCGAACACGTATTCACCAAAATCGCATCCGCCTCCGATTCGTCCGGCGTCAACGTATACCCACCCTCCACGAACTCGCGAGCAACCTGCTCCGAGTCGCGCTCGTTCATCTGTCATCCATAAGTCTTGATAAAAACCTTCGGCATCTCAGCGGACCGGCAGCGTATACCTCCTCCTCAAAAAAACTCAATCCCCATCCCCAAATCCCAACAAGAAGCGCCGGCTCAGAGCCCAAGCAGCTTCCCCCTCCTCACCTCCTCTTCAAAATTTTCATCCCTAGAATTCCTTACACCCAAGCTCCGAGCTCTCCAAATCTCATGTAAAAAAACACACAAAAGCCAAGCAAATCTGCGTCCCAATCCGCGCAAATCTGCGGGCTCTTCACCCAAAGCATCCCGCCACAACCACAAAAAATCCAATCCATCCCATCCAATTGGGTCCAAACTCTCCCAAAAAAACCTCCGTGCCTCTCAAAAACAAAAAGCCCACAACCATCCACCCACAATCCAAGCTCCTTTCCCCCCTCGCCTTCTCTTCAAAACAACCTCACAAACTTTCCACCCAACCCAAACTTTGCGCCTTGGCGTCTTCGCGCGAGACCAGAATAATACACAAGAAACAACCTCAACTTCCTTCACAAAGCCAACCAACAAGACATCCGACTAGCTCCTCCTCAAAACACGCACAGCCTCATTGTCATCTTCCCTCCAATCCTCATCCTTTGAAAAAAGATGCCACCCCTCATCAACAGCTTCCTCCTCTACCTCGCCACCGAGCGCGGCCTCTCCCCCGCCTACCAACTCTCCGTCCGCCAATCCCTCGAAGCCCTCGCCTCCTGGTCCGAAAAAAAGAAAATAACCCACCCCCGCGACCTCGGCGTCGACGACCTCACCGCCTTCCTCACCGCCCGACGCAAATCCGGTCTCTCCGCCTCCTCCCAACGCATCCTCGTCGTCCACCTCAAAATCTTCTTCCGCTTCCTCATCTCCCGCAACCACCTCCAACACGACCCCGCCGAACCCCTCCTCGCCCCCAAAGCCCCCGCCAAACTCCCCGAAACCCTCTCCTCCCAACACATCACCCAACTCCTCGACTCCATCGACCCCTCCCAAAAACTCGGCCGCCGCGACCTCGCCCTCCTCGAACTCTTCTACTCCTCCGGCCTTCGCCTCTCCGAACTCGTCAACGCCCGCCTCGAACACTTCGACACCGACGAAAAAATTCTCCGCGTCACCGGCAAAGGCAACAAAACCCGCCTCGTCCCCGTCGGCCAAAAAGCCTTCCACGCCATCCAAACCTACCTCCAAAACGAGCGCCCCGAACTCGTCAAACCCTCCAAAACCTCCTCCCACATCTTCCTCTCCATCCGCGGCGGCCCCCTCTCACCCGACCGCGTCCGCCAAATCGTCCAACAACGCGCCCAACGCGCCAACCTCCCCCACAAAATCTACCCCCACCTCCTCCGCCACTCCTTCGCCACCCACCTGTTAGAAGGGGGCGCCGACCTCCGCGTCATCCAAGAACTCCTCGGTCACGCCGACATCTCCACCACCCAAATCTACACCCACCTCGACCAAAAACACCTCATCCAGACCCACAAAAACCACCACCCCCGCGCCTGATTCTTTCTTGCAGGAACTGACCTCTCTCTTCTCCTAACGCTTGGTCTCCGCGTAGACCAAGCGGTCGGTCCCTGAACTAAAGTGACCAATCACTTGCTTCGGGCGCACATTAGTCACCGCAGAAACATTTCGAACACTCGTCACCCAAGTCCGATCCAAACCGCCATCAACGCGAAGGGTCCTCGAAAGCGGTCTCCCCAATCGCCTCTCAGCATCGGCTCCACTAATCCCCACCGGTAGCAAAGCGACACTCGGCTCCCTCACCGCTCCAACAACTGAGCTTTTTGTAATCATATAGCCTTCTTTCTGAAGAGTTCCTCGGCTGTAGTTCGTCTTTCGAACAACTCCCGAAGAATCAGCTAATATTTGATACTCCTCCAAATGCACTTGCCCCTCTGACGAGGCCAATTCGATCTTTGACCACCCATAAAGAGTTCGGCCATTCTCCTCCTCCACACTCTCCGGTTTTCCAAGAATCGCTAGCGCTTGCTCGTCAGTCGTTCGATTGGTCTGCACCTGCGCAATCTGCTCCGGCGCTGGTATCCTTCCGAAACTTCCGCAGGAACACAGAATAGTCGGGAGAAACAAGAAACACGAATAAACCAGCATCTTCATAATGAGCAGCACCAGATTTTAAGTGCATACTGAAGCCAACCAGCCTTCACATCGCGAAGCGAGTCCCGAATTTTCCTCCTCACCGAGCCAACGCCTGCACCACCTCCGCCACCAACTCCCGCGCATCTTCTAACAATTTCTCCCGCTCCCGCTCACTCACCACCTCATCCGCCTGCGCCTTCTCTTTAGCAGACTCAATTGCAGCCATCTTCCGTTCCAAAGTCGCCACCTTCCCCGCACTTAACTTTCCCTTATCCAGCCCAAACCACATTAACTCCTGCCCTCGCGCCTCTCGCTCGTTCACCCGCGGCGTCATCGTCTCCGCCTCCACCACAAGCGGCGTCACCCCCTCCGCCAATTCCCTCAACTCCATCAACGCATCCTTCGCACCCTCCGGCTCATCCCCAATCCTCTTCGTCATCTCCAAAAACGTCTTCCCCAACTTCGCAAAATCCTCCTGCGACATCCGCCCCTCCTCAAACTTCCCCACAATCTTCGCATAACCCTGACTCACCATCTTCGCCTCTCTCCGTCCCAACACATCCTTCAACTCCCCCGCCTCCAAACGCGCCTTCTTCCATGCCGAAAACTCCCCCGCAAACGCCCCAAGATCCTCCCGATCCACCCCGTTGATAGGCGAGACCGGTCGCCCGTTCCCACCCTTCCGCACCTGCGCATCCACAACAGTCATTCCCACACCCAACACCAGAATCAACAATCTCACTTGTGCCTTCATGCCTCATTCAACCCAACCTCCGAACAAGAGTTGCAGAGAAATTACTCAAACCCCAAAATACGGCACTCCTCGTAGGCAATAAGCCCCGAAAAGATTCCCTTTCCCCCCTCGAAAATTCCGCTTAACTTTCTTTCCAGTGCCCGACCCCGCCGTCCAAATCACCGACCTCGTCAAAGACTTCCCCGGCCAACTCCGCAAGTCCAAACACCGTGCCGTCGACCACGTCACCCTCACCATCGAACCCGGTCAGGTCTACGGCCTCATCGGACCCAACGGCTCCGGCAAATCCACCACCATGAAGGCCCTCCTCGGCCTCCTCGCCCCCACCTCCGGCTCCTGCGAAATCTTCGGCAAAAATTCCCTCAAAACCGACTCCCGTAAAGACGTCGGCTACCTCCCCGAAAACCCCTACTTCTACAAACACCTCACCGGCACCGAAACCCTCCGCTTCTACGGCAAACTCTGCGGCATGTCCAAACAAGCCATCAAAGACCGCTCCGCCGAACTCCTCGAACTCACCTCCCTCCAAGACGCCGCCAAACGCCGCCTCGGCGGCTACTCCAAAGGCATGCTCCAACGCATCGGCCTCGCCCAAGCCCTCATCCAATCCCCCCGCCTCCTCATCCTCGACGAACCCACCGCCGGCGTCGACCCCCTCGGCTCCCGCCAAATCCGCGATCTCATTCTCAAACTCAAATCCGAAGGCATCACCGTCTTCCTCTGCTCCCACCTCCTCGAACAAGTCCAGGAAATCTGCGACACCATCGGCATCATCCACCAAGGCCGCATGCTCAAACAAGGCCCCCTCGAAGACCTCGTCTCCCTCCAGGACCAAACCGAAATCACCCTCGCCAACGCCTCACCCGCACTCCTCGCCCAAATCCAAAAACTCACCGCATCCGACCCCCACGCCCAAATCCTCTCCTCATCTCACCCCCGCACCTCCCTCGAACGCCTCTTCCTCGAAGAAACCAAGGATTAACCCTTACACAATCTTCACCAAATTCCTAATGTCCCACAGAAGATAAGAGTTACAATAAGGTGATTCTATCCCAGGACCCATCAGATTGAGAACCGCCCCAAAAATCCTTCTTGGACTCGCCACGGTCCTCCTAATCTCCCTTGTCGGCTGCCTCCTCAGGGAACAAACCACAGAACACTCCTCCCAGACCTCCCCTCCGCGAAAAGCCAATCATCCCAACCAGCCAACCCCATCCCAACCAACGCCACCCCCCTCTTCCCAACCCCCAAGCCCTTCTCAAATCACCGCTCCTCCCATCCAAGCCGAACTCAGCGCCCACGACACTGCCCACGAAGAAATTGCCGACCTCCTCTCCGCCATCGGCCCCCTCGACACCCCCGAAAAACGCGCCCAAGTCACTGCCCAAATCAAAACCATCGAAGTGCAAAAACGCAAAGCTATCGAAGCCAAGGCCAAAGCCCTCGGCATCCCCCTGGTCCAAACCCGTTCCGATGGCTCCCGCATCCTCCTCGACCACTTTCAAGGCAACCGGCCGATTTACATCGAAAATCACAACGCCAACGCCGCCATCTCAACCAACGCCCACCTCGTCCGCCAAACCTCACCCTTCAACGTCGACGGCTCGGGAATCCTCATCGGCATGTGGGAAGTCTTTCTCGGTCGCCCCAGTCACCAGGAATTCGGAAACCCCTCCCGCTACTCCCCCATCGATGGCAGCGGCACCGATGACCATGCCACCCACGTCGCCGGAACCCTCATCGCCCAAGGCATCTCCTCCAGCCGGAAAGGCATGGCCCCCGCCGCCAGCCTCCTCGCCTACAACACCAGCAACGACATCAGCGAAATGACCGCCATCGGAGCCGCCAGCCCCAACGATACCAACAAAATCGTCATCTCCAACCATTCCTATGGTATCATCTCGGGATGGGACTCCGTCGATAACGTCTTCTGGGGCACCTTCATCAACGACAGCACCAACACCAACGACTACGACTCCGACTTCGGACGCTACAGCAGCGACGCCCGGAGCATCGATGCCATCGTCTCCAGCCTTCCCTACTACCTGCCCTTCTACTCCGCCGGAAACCACCGCAACGACGGCCCTCCCTTCAGCGGCGAAACCTGGACCCACAACGGCTTCGGCGGCACCTCCTACACCTACAACTCCGCCACCCACCCTCGCGGCGATGGCCAATACAAAAACGGCTACGACAGCATCGCCGGCGAACAAACCTCAAAAAACATCCTCACCATCGGCGCCACCAACGACGCCGTCTCCAGCGGAAACCGGAACCTCAATAACGCAACCCTCTCATCCTTCTCCTCCACCGGCCCCACCGACGATGGACGCATCAAACCCGACCTCGTCGCCAACGGTGTCAGCCTCTCCTCCTCATCCGGTGCCAGCAACACCTCTTACATCAACTTCAGCGGCACCAGCATGTCCTCTCCCAACGCCACCGGCTCTGCTGCCCTTCTCGTCGACTACTACAAGAATCGTTTTCCCGGCCAAGCCATGCGCGCCTCCACCCTCAAAGCCCTCCTCATCCACACCGCCGACGACCTTGAAGACACCGGCCCCGACTACCGCACGGGCTGGGGACAAATCAACACCCTCGCTGCCGCCAACCTCATCTCAGCCCACGCCGAATACCCGGATGGCCTCATTCGGGAAAACAGCATCACCACCAGCCAGACCAGCCAGACCTTCAACATCTCTGCAGCCGGAGACGAACCACTCAAAGTCACCATCTGCTGGACCGACCCCGCCGGACCCAGCCAATTTGGCCATGACAGCCGTTCCCAAAACCTCCTCAACGACCTCAACCTCCGTATCGATGGCCCCGGTGGCACCTTCTACCCTTGGATCATGCCTTATGTCGGCAACTGGACCACGAGCACCATCGACGACCCCGCCACCACCGGCATCAACACGGTCGACAATGTCGAACAAGTCCTCATTCCCAACCCCACCGCCGGCAACTACACCGTGACCGTAGACTTCGCCGGCTCTCTCTTCGGCGGCAGCCAAGTTTTCTCCACGATCTTCAGCGGTCTCTCCACCAATGACCTCGTCATCACCCCGCCAAGTTCCCTCAACCCCTCAGGCCCTCAAGGCGGACCTTTCAACATCGAACAATTCACCTTCACTCTCACAAACGTCTCCGATAACCAAACCCTCGCCTGGACTGCCTCCGAAGATGTCAACTGGCTCGAAATTGAACCCACCTCAGGATCACTCGCCCCAGGCGGCGCTGCCACAGTCAGCATCGACCTCAACTCCACCACCTCGGTTCTCCCCGATAACCTCTACCAGGCCAACCTCACATTCCGGGATATCACCTCCGGCATCGATTCAATCTACAGCATCAACCTCCGAATTCTCCCGAACGGCACCCTTCCCATCATCGAAAACTTCGAAAACGAACTCCCCGACTACTGGTCCATCTCGGGAACCAACAACGCTCGCACCCTCGTCACTGGCTCATACGGGCCCAACAACGGCACCCGCCACCTCCAAATGGATGCCTCGCCCACTGGCCTCTCCTCCAACACACTCACCCTCTCTGCAAACCTCACCAACTCCAGCAATGTCTCCCTCTCTTTCTGGGCTCGCGAATCCAGCGACGAACTTCATCCAGCCCCCACATCACCCTACACCGGATCTGCAAACTTTGATGGCCTCGCAATCAGCCCGGATGGCACCACTTGGTATCCTGTATTCACCTTCCCATCCTTCTTCAGCAGCTACACTCAATTCACCATCGATCTCGACCAACAACTCACCACCTACGGAATCCAATACACAGACTCATTCCAAATCTGCTTCTCCCACTACGACGACTTCTCCTACCCCAACGATGCCATCTTTATCGACGACATCTCCCTGACTGGCGATCAGCTCACCCCAATCGAGCAATGGCGCCTCACCCACTTCGGTATTACCGAAGCGACCGGGAATGCCGCCAACGATGCCGACCCCAACAACGACGGCATCACCAACCTCCTCGCCTTCGCGCTTGGCCTCAGCCCCTTCGAGAGAACCTCCAACCCCCTCACCCTCCAACTCAAAGACGACGAATTCCGCCTCTCCTACTCCCGCTCCCTCGATGCCCTCGCCTCCGGCCTCACCTTCCAGATTGAATACTCCGACAACCTCCAAGACCCTTGGTCCACCCTCGACGTCAACGAATCCGTCCTCGGCACCACCAACGGCCTCCAATCCGTCCTCACCACCCTCCCCCCCGGTTCCAGCGGCAAACGCTTCGCCCGCCTCGTCGTCACAGACCCGCTTTCGAACAACTGAGCTGCACTTCCGCGTCCTTTCCCCTTGCCCCCGGAGCCATTTCCCTCAAGCCTCCGGGCTCCTATGAAACTCAACCGATTGCTCGCTCTCTCCGTCGCTGGCGGAATCCTCTCCGCCACCTCCCCCCTTGCTCAAGAGGGCGAAGCTTCCCCCACAGAAATCGAAACCACCGAAGAAAACAAACCCGTGATTCCCGAAACTCCTGCCGATGTCGCCGCTGCACCCGAAGATGCCGAAAAAACACCCTCCGGCCTCGCCTCCAAAGTCCTTCAAGCCGGCACCGGCACCGAAAAACCCGGACCCAGCGACACCGTCACCGTTCACTACTCCGGCTGGGAAACCAGTGGCGAACTCTTCGACTCCTCCGTCAAGCGCGGTGAACCCACTTCCTTCCCTCTCAATGGCGTCATCAAAGGCTGGACCGAAGGCCTCCAGCTCATGGTCGTCGGCGAAAAACGTCGCTTCTGGATCCCCGAAGACCTTGCCTACGGCCCCAAAGTCGAAGGCTCCGGTCGCCCGGGCGGCACCCTCGTCTTCGACGTCGAACTCCTCGCAATCAAATCCGCTCCCAAACCTCCCGAAGACACCCTCAAAACCCCCTCTGGCGTCGCCTACAAAATCGTCAAAGAAGGCTCCGGCGAAAAGCCAACCGGCAACGACGTCATCACCTTCCACTTCACCGGACGCTCCATGGAGGGCCAAGTCTTGCAAGATTCCAAGGCCGACCCTGAACCTCCCTCTCTCAACCTCGACAAACTCCCCGACCCCATGCGCGAAAACTTCAGCGACATGAAAGTCGGCGAAGTCCGCAACGTCTGGCTCCCCGAACCCCGTGTCCCCGGCGGCTTCCTCGTCGCTGAAATGGAACTCATCGCCAAAAAAGAAGCTCCCCCCGCCCCAGCGGTCCCGGAAGACGTGGCCGCCGCACCCGCAGATGCCGAAAAAACCGAATCCGGTCTCGCCTCCAAAGTCCTTCAAGCCGGCACCGGCACCGACAAACCCGCCGCTACTTCCACCGTCAAAGTCCACTACTCCGGCTGGGAAACCAACGGCGAAATGTTCGACAGCTCCGTCACCCGCGGCGAACCCGTCTCCTTCCCTCTCAACGGCGTCATCAAGGGCTGGACCGAAGGTGTTCAACTCATGGTCGTCGGCGAAAAAAGACGCTTCTGGATCCCCGAAAACCTCGCCTACGGCCCAAAAGTCGAAGGCTCCGGCCGCCCGGGAGGCATGCTCGTCTTCGACGTCGAATTACTAGAAATCAAGTAAACACTCGTTCAACACACCCATGGCCAACAAAGACAACACCGACCCAGCCCGCATGGAGAAGATCGTCTCCCTCTGCAAGAGACGCGGCTTCATCTTCCAATCCGGTGAACTCTACGGCGGCCTCAATGGCTGCTGGGACATGGGACCCCTCGGTGCTGAACTGAAAAACAACGTTAAGGACATGTGGTGGCGCCGCAACGTCCAGGAACGCGACGACATCCTCGGCATGGACGGCTCCATCCTCACCCACCAAGCCGTCCTCACTGCCTCCGGCCACGTCGGCGGATTCTCCGATCCCATGTGCGACTGCCTCCTCACCAAGGCCCGCCTCCGCGCCGACCAAATCGAACCCCAGTCCGGCACCGCCTACCACTTCACCGGAGCCAAACACGAAGAGTCCGGCTGGTCCGTCGATCGCGAGTATTCCGTTCTCCTCAACAAACCCAATCAGGACGAAAACAAAGCCCGCAAAACTGCCCGCGAGTTCTACGCCCAGTTCCTCAGCGACAAACAAATCTCTCCCAAGAAACTCGAACTCCTCGGCGAATCCACCACCGAGGAAACCGACGTCACCAACTACAACCCCGACAACGGTTCCCTCCTCACCGAACCCCGTGAATTCGAACTCATGTTCAAAACCACCGTCGGCGCCTCCGCCGACGACAACGACCCCAACGCCGTCGCCTACCTTCGCCCCGAAACCGCCCAATCCATCTTCGTCCAATACAAAAACGTCATGGACTCCAACCGCATCAAACTCCCCTGCGGCATCGCCCAAATCGGCAAATCCTTCCGCAACGAGATCAACCCCCGCAACTTCACCTTCCGCTCCCGCGAATTCGAACAAATGGAAATCGAATTCTTCTGCCACCCCGACGACGGCATGCGCCTCACCGACGAGTGGTTAGAGACCCGACTCCAGTGGTACGAAGAAGTCGGTATCCCCCGCGAAAAACTCCACATCCTCGACGTCCCCGACGGCGAGCGCGCCCACTACTCGAAGAAGACTTACGACATCGAATACGAATTCCCCTTCGGCATCCAGGAGCTCGAAGGCGTCGCCTACCGCACCGACTACGACCTCGGCAAACACCAAGAGAAGTCCGGCAAAAAACTCGAATACCTCGACGAAGAAACCAAAGAGCGTTTCGTCCCTCATGTCGTTGAACCTTCCGCCGGCTGCGACCGCACCGTCCTCGCCCTCATCTGCGAAGCCTTCGACGAAGAGAACCTCGCCCAGGAAGGCGAAAAACCCGACGTCCGTACCGTCCTTCACTTCTCTCCCAAAGTCGCTCCCGTCAAAGCTTGCGTTCTGCCACTCCTCAAAAAGAACGAGGAACAAGTCCGCATCGCCAGGGAACTCCAAAAGGAACTCCAACAATGGATGGTCGCGCAGTACGACGACGGCGGAGCCGTCGGTCGCCGCTACCGTCGCCAGGACGAAATCGGCACCCCTTTCTGCATCACCGTCGACTTCGAAACCCTCGGCGAAGAAGGAGAAGACTTGAAAGACACCGTCACCATCCGCGAACGCGACTCCATGGAACAAACCCGCCTCTCCCTCACCGAAGTCCTCCCCTACCTCCTCAAACAAATCCGCTAACACCCCAATCGGTAGGGTCGTTTTGACAAAACGACCGCTCGGTAGATCGCTTCCAACGAAAGCGCCCCAGCTCAGCAAGGAGCGCGGAGCACCAGCTCCGCCCCACCAACTCGAGCCCCTGGAGTGCGGCGAGAATCGCCGCTTTCGATCACACCAATTCAGTTCAATCTTCATCTTAGCAGAGTAACTCCCGAAACCACCCCCTCTCCCTCCCGCCTCCAATCCCTCAACGGCACGTGTTGCTCGCTCTGCTGCAGCGCCGACGCCGCTGGGTCTGAGCTCAAAATCATCTTCACCCTTCCTCTCTTCGGAACCGTCCTTTCCCTCCGAGCCCCTCGCCGCTGCCGCAACTGCAACCCTACTTTCAACGTTCTCCCTGCCAGCTTGTTCAAATGAAAACACCGCTCTCAATCCGCAAAATCGTCATTTGAATTTTCCAAGAATGATTGAATAGAAGGAACAAACCTTGCGTTCATTCCGACGATGAAAACGACGCGCTCACTCCTGACGGCAATTATACTCACTCAGGCTCTCTCCGCCCAATCCCTTGACCCCTCCGGCACATGGAAATTCGGAGCCTTCGAGCTGGGTTACAATGTCTCCTCTGGACCCAGCGTTGACTGGGCTTCAAGCGATATCCAGTTCGACAACATCACCATAAGCCCAAACCAAACCTTCACCCTGCCCGATAGCACATCTGGAAAATGGTTCTTTTCAAACGACCTCTTCTACGCGGTTGGCTCAGACGTCCAACCCATCAATATGAGCGAAAACCTCGATACCCTCTCCTTCGCTGACAACGAGGTCAACCCTCAGACCGGAGGTACCTTCGAACGCGTGAACGTCCAAATCGGTGTCCGCCTGCCAGATACCAATTTCACTTCCAACGACGTCGCGGGAACTTGGAACATTCTGCGCCAAACCGATATCACCTTTCAAAATAACCCGGGACCTTCCAGCGGCTACAACGCTGTCATTCACGCTCGAGACACACTACAGCTCAACTCGAACGGCACCTTCACCCTCTTCGAAAACGAAACCACCGACCCCGGCGGCACTGACCCAGCTTTTTCTGGTACATGGTCCATCGTCAACAATGCCATTCTACTCGCCGCTGGCGGCGAAACACTCGAAATCCCCAACCTCTCCTCCGGACTCGACACCTATTTGGATTTCCGTACTGAGACCTTCAACAATGGAAGCTTCACCAATTTTGACCGTAAGATCGAGGTTGCCGTCAAACAACCCGATCTCCTCAACGCCTCCGACGTAATTGGTTCTTGGGGAGTTACTATTTTTACTACGGAAGTCGATGACGATACCCCGGCATTCGAACAAGATTTCCTTGGGGCGTCCTACGAAATGGGCATCCTCACTATAAACAGTGGTGGTTCTGGAACATACACCTTGCTAGAGACGAGTGACCCCCTGAATACGTCCGGAGGTTTATTCACTTGGCAAATCAACGGTAAGCAACTCCTCATCACTGATAACAACAACGAGACCTTCACCTTTTACCCAAGCGCTCAAAAGGACTTCGCCGTTGCCACTTACATCGACGAAAATACCGGAGGCTCTGCTGAATTCTACGAGTACATCACCCTTACAAGACTCCCCAACGCACCTGGCTTTGCTGCCGCCCAACCCCGCTTCAATTCCCTAGACGAACTATGCATTCAGACCGACCCAGGGTTCTACTATCAATTACAGCGCTCTCTGGATCTGGTTTCCTGGTCGAATATCGAGGCCCCGATCCTTGGAGATGGGACTGAAAAGTGTGTGACTGATACAACACCCCCAACCGACAAAGCCTTCTACCGCTGGGCAATTGTTGCGCCCCCTTTGCCCTAAATCACAGACTTGTGCGATACACGAAAATCTCCTCCCGCCTTCAATCCCTCTCGGGCAAATGCTGCCCCCTCTGCGGCAGCACCGACATCGCCTGGTCTTGGCTCACGTGGTGCAAAATCGTCGCCATCTTTTGCACCGGCCTTCTCGCCTTCGCCATCACGGTGTGGCTTCCCGTCCTTCGCCGCTGCCGCACCTGCAACCTCACCTTCAAAGCCCCCATGGCACGCCTCTTTCGCTGAGGCTTCTTGACAATTCTACCGCCCTCCCTCAAACCCACCCCCGCATGAACTGCATTCTCGTCAAAGCGATTGTCCGCGCGATCATTTGGTCGCCGCGACTTCCGCTTTGATGTCTTTCCAAAACATCACTCCGGAAGTCCGAACCGACTCCCGAGTGATTCTTCCCTCAAGTTCTCCTCCGGTCCGGTTCGCTTCCCTCTAAATCATGACCGAACCCGTTTCCCAGAAAAAAGTCATCCTCCAGATGCTCCTCTCTGTCGTCCTCTTCAGCGCCAATGTCCTCATCATCCGCGGCCTCTCACTCTCCGAAAACATCGACGGCTGGATGACCTCCTTCACCCGCGGCCTTGCCGGAGCCATCTTCATTCTCGCTCTCTACACCCGCGGTCGTGGACTCCACTTGCGCAACCTCCACAAACCCGGACTCATCCTCCGCGGCATCCTCGGGGTCATCACCATCACCATCCTCTACTTCACCATTCTTCACTTGGGTGCGAGCCGCGCCGTCTTCATCAACCTCACCTACCCACTCTGGGGCACGCTCATCGCGTCCTTCTGGCTCCGCGAAAAAGTGTCTATCAACTCCGTTTTTCTTCTCCTTCTCGCCGCCACCGGCCTCGCCCTCTTTTTTTCCAACAACCTGGCCCACGCCTCCTTCAACACCTGGGACCTCATCGCTATTCTAGGAGCAGTGCTCGCCGGCACCACCGTCGTCCTTCTCCGCTATCTCACCCGTACCGAATCTGCCGCCACGATCTACTCCGCCCAATGCTTCATCACCCTCCTCACCACCGCACCTCTCGCCTTCCCGGCTTTCAACACCACAAGTGCTCTTGCCTGGACTCTCCTCCTCATCGGGGGAGTCCTCGTCGCTTATGCTCAGATCCTCCTCACAAAAGGCTTCTACCACCTCGACGTAGCCCGCGGCTCTGCCCTTCAAATGCTCCTTCCCATCTTCACCGCCGCCGGCGCTTTCATCCTTTTCGACGAATCCTTCACCCCACTTGAACTCTTCGGCGCTACCCTCACACTCTTCGCCACATGGCGAATCTCCGTTGCCCGCTGAATCACTTTCCGCTTCTCTCTTTCCGGTGCCAATCGACCTCGACAACGCAGATCCCCTCTTCTCCCTCGAACGCAGCTACCCCTTCTTCCGCAAATCCCCGCTCCGCCAAAAAATTGCTCGCCTGCTAGACCGGACCCTCGGACTCGACCAACTCAGCTCCATCCCCGCCAACGTCCCCCACGGCTACCAAAACCCCTACCAACACGCCCGCCAACAACGCGGCTGGACCATCGACGACCTCGACAACTTCTCCGCCCGCATTCCCAAATCAGGCCCCACCATCGTCATCGCGAACCACCCCTACGGTGCTCTCGACGCCTTCATCGCCTCCGAACTCACTCTCACCTCGCGCCCCGACATGCGAGTCTTCGGCAACGCCGTCCTCAACCACCCCTGCCACCAACACTGCTTCCTCCCCCTCGAAATTCTCGACGAATCACCGGAAGCCCGACGCCGCAACCTCCAATCCCTCCGCACCGCACTCACCCACCTCAAAAACGGCGGCTGCCTTCTCATCTTCCCCGCCGGCGAAGTCGAACGCTGGCGCTGGTCCACCCGTCGGATCGAAGAAGGCCCCTGGACCCCCCACCTCGCCCGCCTCGCCCAAAAATCCCATGCCACCATCCTCCCCACCGCCTTCCCTGGCGAAAACCCTCTCTGGTTCCACCTCCCCGGCACCATCCAACCCACCCTCCGTCTCCTCGCCATGCCCCGCGCCTTCCTCAACCTCGAAAAATCCACCATCCCCTTCCGCACCGGCTCACCCATTCCCCCCCAAAATCTCCCCTCCAACCCCCAAAACCTCACCGCTTTCCTCCGCAAAAACGTCCTCCAACTCGCCAATCGCCTCCCCGATTGATCGAATCCCACCGGACAGGGAATTGAATGGACCCCAGCGCCTCTCACCCTCACAGTCCCAACAACTCATGGAAAAGCTGATCCACGCGAACATGCACTACCTCCAACAAGCCTCCCGCCTGCTGGACTCCATGACCGACGAACTCTTCACTCAACCCGCACCCTCCTTCTACAACTCCTCCGTCGGAGGCCACCTCCGCCACTGCCTCGACCACTACGACTCCTTCCTCAACGGCATCACAAACGGAAAAATCGACTACGACGCCCGCATGCGCCTCCCCGAACTCGAATCCAAAACCACCAACGCCCTCGCCAAAACCCAGGAAGTCTCCCAAGCCCTCTCCAACCTCCTCTCCTCCGAACCTCCCGTCGGCCTCCTCGTCAAAATGGACTGCGGCCTCGCCAACATCGAATGGCAACCCTCCACCTCCGGTCGCGAACTCCAGTTCCTCGTCTCTCACACCGTTCACCACTTCGCCATGATCGGCGGCATCTGCAACGAAATCGGCGTCCCCCTCGAGCCCGACTTCGGCGTCGCTCCCTCTACCCTTCGCCACCGCGAAACGGCCGAGTCCGCATGACTCCACCCCAAACCTCTCCCTCAAACCTCGCACGGGAAATCTCCGGACTCTCCCCCGACACCTTGCTCGCCACTCAAGGCGACCTCCACGTCTACCTTGCCCCGGCCGCCTCCATTCCCCTCGCCCTCAACGAAATCGGCCGCCTCCGCGAAATCTCTTTCCAAGCCGTCGGCGAAGGCACCGGAAACGAAATCGACCTCGACCACTTCGACCAACACTACCTCCACCTCTTCCTCTGGGACAAAAGGAACGCGGAGCACCAGCTCCGCAACGACATCGACAACAACCACAACCCTTCCCCCATCGCTGGAGCCTACCGCCTCGCTCCCACCGACCGCATCCTCGCCGAATTCGGGCCCTCAGGCCTCTACTGCTCCACCCTCTTCGACTTCCAATCCGCCTTCCTCGAACACCTCACCCCCGCCCTCGAACTCGGTCGCTCCTTCGTCACCCCCGCCTACCAAAAATCACTCCATCCTCTCCTTGCCCTCTGGAAGGGCATTGCCTCCTACGTCTCCCGCCCCCCCCAATACCACCGCCTCTTCGGCCCCGTCTCCATCTCCCAGGACTACACCCCCATTTCCCAAGACCTCATCGTCCGCTTCCTCCGCGATAACAAATGGAACCGCCAACTCGGCCCCCTCGTTACCCCCCTCAACCCCTTCGAAGGCAATCCCGACATCTCACCGCGCCTCGAATCCATCGACCAAGTCTCCGCCCGCATCGCCGAATCAGAATCCGATGGCAAAGGCATCCCCATCCTTCTCAAACAATACCTCAAACTCAACGCCACCCTCCTCGAATTCAACCGCGACCCCGCCTTCAACAACTGCCTCGACGCCCTCATCCTCGTCGATCTCCATGACGCCCCCGATGCCATTCTCTCTCGCTACATGGGCAAATCCGCTTTCAAAACCTTCCGCACCCAAGCCCAAAAAAAATAAGGCGACCCCTCAAGGCCGCCCATTTGAAATCACTGAATCAGACTCCGGCTCACTTTGCCTCCACCGTCATTACCCCACGCATCTGCGCCGCACAATGCCCGGGAAACGTGCACAAAAAATCATACTTCCCCGGCTCGGGAGCCGTAAACGTAATCGTATCCTCCTCCCCCGGTCCCAACATCTTCGTCCCCGCAACGATCGCACTCTTGAACTTCTCCTGATTCGGAAGACCCGTCGTCGCCATGTTCGGCGCACAATCATTCGCAAACAACAAAGCATCCGTCCCCGGTTGAATAATCACAAGATTATGACCCATCGCCATCTTCGGTAACTTGCCAACATTCTTGAGCGTCACCGAAACCGTCTGCCCCTCCTTAACCGTAAACTCGGTTTTACTGAACTTCATCTGATCGTTGCCTTCCACAACCACCTCCACGTCCGCCGCCTTGGCCTCCACTTTCGCTTCCTCCGCTGTCACCGCCACTGGCAACGCAAACGCCAACCCGAATACAATAATTGCTGTTTTCATGCTCATTTGAGACTCACCTCACTTACGGAGAATTCAACCGAATCATTCGATCAAATTCCCCAAAAACCACTCTCCCTCCTCAGCTCTCCAATAAAAGAGAAATTTCCAGGCCATCTCAGCGCCAAAAACCCTCTCGCGTATCAATCCCCCTCAGAAATCAAAAAAAGGAATTCACTCCCCTCCCGCAACGAACACTACCTCCCCAATCTCGCGATCCTCCACAAGAACGCCAAACTGAATCATCAAGGCCCCCAAAACCGCCCAAAAAACCACCGCCAGAACCAAGACTCCCAAATGCTTTAAGAGAGAATACGCCTTCATACAACTTTCCAACCGTTCCACCACTTTGCCATTTTCAAAATCGACTCAATTTCCTAAACCCCACCCATGAGACGCCTCCTTCTCGTCCTTCTCTCCACCGCCTTCCTCAGCTCTTGCGCAACCAACTCAGGCTTCTTTGTCGGCGAAGAACACCAAGTCACCCTCCCGAATGTCTCCGCCCCCGACCAATACGGGCGCAAGATCTCCCTCCGCGACTACGCCACCAAAGAATACCTCCTCGTCTTCTTCTATCCGCGCGCCGACACCCCCGGATGAACCAAACAAGTCGAGTGCCTCCGGTCGGCGGCACGCATGCTCGAAGAGAACCGCGTCCGCGTCGTCGGAGTCTCCATGGACGACGTGCCCACCCAGCGTTACTTCGCAGACAAGTTCCAGATCACCTTCCCTCTCCTCTGCGACACCTCCGGTGCCATCTGCAACGCCTTCAGCGTCCCTCACCCGAACAACCAACCCGCCCGCTTTTCCTATCTCTTCCACAAAAAGAAACTCATCTGGGCCGACTACACCGTCTCTCCCAAGTATCAGGACAAACACGTTTTCCAAGCTATCGCCGAATACGAAAAGACGATTCCCCAATAGTCCCCGCCAAACAACTCTCCGGTACCCCGAAGGCATCCACCAGCTCGCCCGCCACCACTCGGATCTCCCTGTAAAGAATCCCCAGCTCCCTCCGTGCATCGAGGAAACCCTTCCGCGTCACTCCCCTCGCTCCAAACCAACCCCCGTCCTTCAAGACCCGCTCAATCGCAAACACCAGCGCCAACTTCCCCAACACCTCCCGGTTCTCTCCTGTCGCATCAGCTAACCCGCGACAAAACGCATCCAGAACCACCCGCTCGGCATGAGCCTCCGCAACCCGCACCATATCCAACTGGTTGTCGAGTAACGAATCCATTCCATCCGCACCCGCCTTCCTCGAACGCATCATCCGCCGCCCCAGGGCCAACAACTGCAACTCCTCCCGCTCACGCATCAAAACCTGCAACTGCTGCACATCCGTGAAGTCCACTCGCCGCCCCAGCCCCTGCCGCAACCCACTCGCCCACCGCTTCTGCAACACCTTGATCAAACTCATCTCCCCCTTCTTGAACTTCTGCTTCAACTCCCCTAGCAAACCCTTCGCCACCAACTGCATCAACACCGTGTTATCCCCCTCAAACGTCGTGAAGATATCAACATCCGCTTTCAGTTCACCCAACCGGTTCTTCGAAAGATAACCCTCCCCCCCGCAAGCCTCCCGGCAAGTCTGCAACAAAGCGTGACTCTGCCACGTCGCATACGCCTTCAGCGCTGCCGCATGCGTCTCCACTTCCCGCGTGGGCTTCCCTCCATTCGCAGCATGCGAAGCCACCAGCTCCTGCACCGCGAAATGCAAACCATACAAACTCGCCAACCCGCCAATCAAACGCCGCTGGTGCGTCGGATAATCTAACAGAAGCATCTCCTCTTCCCCCGCGCGCCCAAACTGCCGCCTCTCCAACGCATACCGCATCGCAATCGTCAGCCCCGTCTTCGCTGCATTCACCCCGCACCCCGCAATACTCATCCGCCCTCCCACCAAAGTCCCCAGCATCGTGAAGAATCGCGCCGACTCACTCTCAATCGGGCTCGTCCACTTCCCCTCTTCATCCACATCCGCAAAGCGATTCAACAAATTCTCCCGCGGCACCCGCACCCCATCAAACCAAATCATCCCGTTATCCACCCCGTTCAGCCCCACCTTCTCCCCACAATCCTCGATCCGCACCCCCGGCAACACATCACCCTCCTCATCCCGAATCGGCACCACAAACGCATGCACCCCCTTGCGTTCTTCCCCAATCTCCAACTGCGCAAACACCGTCGCCACCTTCCCGTCTCGCGCCGCATTCCCGATATAAATCTTCCCTGCCGAATAACTCGGCGAATCGATCACAAACTCCCCCGTTTCCACATCGTAAACCGCCTCCGTCTCAATACCCCGCACATTCGACCCATGGCCAATCTCGGTCATCGCAAAACATCCCGCCAATTTCAACGACACCGTATCCGGCAAATACTTCCGATGATGCCGCTCCGTCCCCAACTGATAAACACTCCCCCCCCACAAGCCATATTGCACCCCGAACTTAATCGTCAGCGAAATCGAGTGATAGGCCAGCATCTCGAACGACGCCAAAAATCCCGCTAGGTCGCCTGTCCCTCCAAATTCCACCGGAAATAAACCCGCCCCCACTTCCTCCTTCGCCAAAGCTTCACACCAGGCCAAAACCTGCGCTCGGTGCTCTTCAGTCGAACCAAAATCCCGCAACGCGAACTCTGGCTGGTTCAACAATGCCCGAATCCGTTCCCGCTTTCCTCCTTCTGACCCATCTAACAGTGCTTTCAATGCGTCAACGTCGACCAGACTCGGGTAGCTCACCCGCTCCTGCTTCCTCTCGCCAGTCAATGCTTCAACCATAATCTCAACTCGCTTTCTTGAATTCCACCGTCTTCCCGGACTCAAACAGACTGCCGTCCTTCCGGGCCAATCCCCTCAAAAATCGGCACGGCTCAAAATAGGAGTCCACCTGCGCCAACTCCTCCATTCGAGCCACAACCTCTCCCAAACCGCGCTCCTCTGCATACGTGCAAGGACCTCCCCGGAAGGGAGCCCAACCCGTCCCTTGAATCATCCCAAAGTCTACATCATCAGCAGATTCCACCACTCCCTCCGCCAAACAACGCGCCGACTCGTTCACCATCAACAACACCAGCCGATCCCGAATCTCATCTTTCGTCATCGCCTTCGTTCCGCGTTGATACCTCAGCAATTCGCTCAAAACTTCCGGTCTACGGGAATAATCGTAAAAACCCTTTCCCGACTTCCGCCCCATCAAACCTCCCTGCATCATCGTCTTCAAGGTCTCGTCGATCGGAACAGGCTTTTCTAAGCGCTCCTGCAAATCTTCCGCCACATGTTGGCACACATCGAATCCCACTTCATCTGCCAGACGCAAGGGCCCCATCGGCATGCCGAAATCCAGCATCACCTCGTCGATCTCTTTCACCGGAACCCCGTCCCGAAAAAACCGAATCGCTTCAATCAAATAAGGCATGAGAACCCGGTTCACCAGGAACCCGGGCGCATCATTCACCACCAAAGGGAACTTCCCAATCCGCTTCACATACGCAATCGCCGTCGCCAGAGTCCGACCATCGGTCTGCGGACCCCGCACGACCTCAACCAGCTTCATCTTGTGCACCGGATTAAAAAAGTGGATCCCCACCACCCTCTCCGGCGCCTTCAACCCCTTCGCGATGGAAGCAATCGAAAGTGCCGAAGTATTCGTGGCGAGGACCGTCTTGGTATTTGTGCACGTCTCGAGGTCCTGGAAAATCCGTTTCTTCAAATCGATTCGCTCCACCGCCGCTTCGATCACAAGGTCAGCTCGTTGCATCGGTACTGCCGCCGAAACCGGAGTAATCCGGTCGCGCGCTTCGCGAGCCTCAACCTGCGTCAAGGCCCGCTTTTTCACCGCCGCTCCGAGAACCTTGTCGATCGCCGCCATCCCCTTCGCCAAGGCCTCCGCCGAGAGATCCTTCAACAGAACCGGCAACCCTCGCGCTGCATTCCACTGCGCAATCCCGGCCCCCATCACTCCCGCTCCCACCACCACCGTCCGCTCAACCCGAGTGGCCTCCACCGGCTCCATCCCGCTCGGAACTCCCAGCTTCTTCGCACGCTCCTGCAGATGAAAAATCCGCATCAAATTCGCACACTCCGGCGTCATCGCCAGCTCCACAAAAGCCTCCCGCTCTCGCTTCAGCGCCGATCGAACCGACCCCACGTGACCCCGGCAGGTGATCTCAAGCGCCGAGATCGCTGCCGGGTAGTGCCCACGTGTCTGCTTCAACATCGCCGCCTGGGCCTTGCTCTTGACCAAAACCGTCATCGGCCAACGACTCTCAAATCCTATCCGGCTCTTCTTGCGCTTCCCCCTTGCCAACAACCTCGAAGCCTCTTCTAACAGGTTTTCCCGATGAACAACTCCATCCAACAACCCAATCTTCCGCGCATGCTCTGCCGCATAAAGCTTCCCCGTTAATATCGCCGTCAACGCCTTCGGCAATCCAATCAATCGCGGCAATCGTGCCGTCCCGCCCCATCCCGGCAAAATCCCCAACAGCACTTCCGGCAAACCAATTTGGGTCGCCTTGTCGCGAGTTCCAATCCGGTAGTCACACGCCAGGGCCAACTCACACGCTCCACCCGGTGCAGCGCCATGAATCGCTGCTACCGTTGGCACCTTCAATCCAGCAATCTTCTCAAAGGTCTCCTGACCCAAATCAATCACCTTCCCAAACGCCTCCTTCGTCCGCACCCGCGTCAGCGAATTCAAATCCGCCCCCGCCAAGAAGATCCGCTCCTTTGCACTTCGAAAAACCACCCCAGTCACCGATTCATCGGCCGCAATCCCCTCCACAATCGCCCCCAACTCCCGCAACGTCTCCTCATCAAACAAATTTGCCGACGAACCCGGTCGATCAAAAACCACATGCACCATTCCATCCTCAAAGTCCTCTCGGAAAACACTCTCTTTCATCAATTCATCTTTCTAACTTCATCATTCATCTCTGCTCTCATGCCGCCTCCAACCAAAGTGCTCCACCCTGGCCACCCCCGACACACAGCGACACCAAAGCCTTCTTCCCCCCCCGCCGCTTCAACTCCTTCAAAGCCGTCAGAACCAATCGCGAACCCGTCGCCCCCACGGGATGCCCCAAGGCCACCGCTCCCCCGTTCACATTCAGCTTCTCGTCCGGAATTTCTCCCAAAACACCATTCAATCCCACTTCGTCACGACAATAGTTCTCATCCAACGCCGCCCGTTGGCACCCTATCACCTGCGCTGCAAAAGCTTCATTAATCTCTATCAAATCCGCTTCCTCCATCTTCCAAGCACCATGCGCCTCACCCCTCGCAATCGCATGAACCGGCCCCAACCCCATCCGGGTGGGATCACAACCGGCATAACTCGCATGAGTCAAACAACCCAAAGGTTCAAACCCATGCCTCTCGACAGCTGAAGCACTCATCAACAACAAGGCCACTGCCCCATCCGTGATCTGCGACGCATTCCCCGCCGTCACTCGTCCTTCCCTCCTGTCAAAAACCGGTCGCAACTTCTCCAGCGCTTTCATGTTCTGCCCCTCACGCACCCCGTTGTCGTTTGACACCACCCCGCTTCGACCATCCAGAACATCGACAATCTCCTCTTGTAACCGTTCCCGGGCAACCTCCGCCTTGTGATGGGATCGCATCGAAAACTCATCTTGCTCCTCCCGCGAAATCCCAAAATCACGCGCCACAAGCTCAGCCGTCTGCCCCATGTTCAGCCCACACACCGGATCCGTCAGCCCCTCCATCAGCCCAATTCGCGGCGCAAAGTCCTTCGGTCGAAAACCCGCCATCACCCCCAATTTCGGCCCCAGACTCTTCGCTCGTCCCAGCTTCGCAAACTTCGCTGCCGTCTTCTCCTCAAAAAGTAGCGGAATCTTACTCATACTTTCCGTTCCCCCGGCCACAAACACCTCTCCTCTCCCCGCAATCAGTTTCTCATGTGCTTGCGTAATCGCCTCAAATCCGCTTGCGCAATTCCGGTGCACCGTAATCGCAGGAACAGTCTCAGGCACACCCGCACGCATGGCCACCACCCTCCCAACATTCGCCGCATCCGACGGCTGCCCCACACACCCAAGAATCACTTCGGCAATCTCACCAGCATCCAAATCCACCCTCGCCAAAAGCTGGGAAACCGCCACCCGGCCCAACTCAACCGCATCCAAATCCGCAAATTCTGTTCCCATTTTACAGAAAGGCGTCCGCACTCCTTCAACAATGTAAATTGGCTCCTTCATTCTATCTTCCAAACTCAATCATCCCTTCCAAAAACAACTCCTTCATGCCGCGCTCTCCTCCACTTCCGGCTCCTTCTCCAATCCTTCGTTCACCTTCACATTCGCTTCCGCAAGCTCCTCAACCCCGACAGCGCCAGCTGGCTTCCCGGCCGCTTCCCGATTGTCGATGAACTTCAACTCCTTCATCTCCACCCCCACCTTCTGGCGCTCCTTGATCTCGTCCCAGTCGCAGAAGTGAATTTCATTCGGCTTGATCTCAAGCTGGCTTTCAAAGCGCTTCTTCAACGTCTTCTTCAAGACTGACTCTTCCCGGCCATCGGCGACCGCATGAATCACCAACTCATCCATCGCCAGTGGATCATTGTTCTTCTTCCGCAACTCGATCTGATAAGTTCCCATCCCCGGCGTATCATCCAAGAGATTCTCCAGCTCGCTGAAGTCGATGATCGTCCCCTTCACCTTCTGGAATCGCATCGAACGACGATCCGAAACCCGCGAAATCCGGCCCACCAAGCGCGGCGCCGTCATCCCGGTAATCGGACACTCGGAATACTGCAATCCATGCTCGATAAAGTCCCCTGTCCGATACCGCAAAACCACCGTTCCCCGCGCATCCAGCGGAGTGAAAACCACCTCACCACCAACACCTTCCGGTTGAACCTGACCCGTCTCCGGGTCAATCACCTCCACAATACCCAGATCCGGATACGTGAAGAACCCACTCGACTCTTCGGCTCTTGAAATCGGGGCCTCCGGCCAAGCTTGCTTACTCTCCGTAAACCCATAGGTCGAAATCACCTTCACATCTTCACTTCCCAGCATCCCGCACAACTCAATCAACTTCCGTCGCGTTCCCTCCGCGACTTTCTCCCCTCCCAACACCAACACCCGAATCCCTTCGAAACGCTTCTTCTCTTCCACCGCCTGATGCAACACGTGATAAACAAAAGTCGGCATCCCCACGAGAATGGCCGGCTTCAGGCGCTCGATAAGTCCGAGATTTCCAGTAGTTCCCATCACCTTCCCTCCCCCCGTTCCCACACAAAACATGTTCGCTTCCCTTGCCGCATGGTAAACCAACCAATACGCGAGGTGCGGCGCATACGGGAACATATTCAGAATCCGCTCATCCGACTGCGCATCTCCCATTTCAATCGCTCGCAACCCCGCCAACTTCAAGTTCTGGATATCATGGTCCGTGTAAAGGAATGGCACCGGTGCCGTCGATCGCCCGGTCGTACTCGTCATGAAAGAGGGCCGGAACTCCCGCTCCAACTCCCTCTTCAACTTCTTCGGCCCCACCTTCAACGCCCGCAAAATATTCCCCGGCCGTCGCCGCAGAACCTCCGCATCCGGAATGATCGCAAAATCCAACGACTTCCGCGGATTCTCCTCCGTCGGCAACAAATCCTCCTTCGAGGTAAACGGTATCTTTGCCAAATCCTCAACCGAACGAATGTCCTTCGCCGACAACCCTCCCTCCTCAAACACCCGCTGGTAGTTCACCGAAAACGGCAAAACCACATTCTCCAAATAGCTTCCCAGCTTCTGTCCCTGCAGCCTCAAAATACTCTCTCTCTCCAACCGATTCCATTCCGCCCGCAATGCCGTGGTTCTCATCATCCCAATAAGAAACCATAAGACGAAATTCGCTTCAAGCGAAATTTCGCTAGTTTTTGATTCAGAAGTGTCCTATTCTCCGCCCCGACATGACCACCAAGCCTTCCACAAAGGAAAATTCTCAAACTTCCCACTCCGCTCCCCACCTCGGCCTCGCCACCCCCGAAAATTGGGCCTCCCGCCTCGCCCGCCTCCGCATCAACCTCTACCCCGCCTACCGCCGAACCAGCGCCCGTGCCGAATACGTCGCCGGAGACTTCCGCTACATCCGCATCCGGCTCCCCTTCAACCGCCACACCCGGAATCACAACAACTCCATCTACGGCGGAGCTCTCTACGCTGCCGTCGACCCCATCCATTGCGTAATGCTCCTCCACGCCCTCAGAACCGAAGATCACATCGGTTGGGTCCGCTCCGCGACCATTCGTTTCCGCAAACCCGCCCGCGAAGATCTCTTCGGACACTTCTATCTAACAGAACAAGCTCTCGCTGAAGCAAAAGCTGAACTTCAAGCTCGCGGACGCTGCAACAAACTGTTCCCCTGCACTCTTGTGAACGCTGAGAATAAACTTCACGCTCAGTTCGAAATCGAAGTTCACATCCGAAAACGTAGCCCCAAGGATTCGCCCACATAGTATGGCCAACTCAAATCCAGGATCTTCTGAACCTCTCCCGTCTCCCCAACCGGAAACGAACAAACTCTCGGAGACGAACATCCGCCTGATTTTTGGACTCAAACTCAAACAATTCCGCAAAAGCAGAAAACTCTCTCTCAAAGAACTCTCTGAAGCCTCCGGACTCTCCATCTCCTACCTCAACGAAATCGAAAAGGGAAAAAAATACCCCAAGACCGATAAAGCACTCGCTCTCGCCCAAGCTCTCAAAGTCCCCTACGACGACCTCATTTCCCTCAAACTGGTCGGCCCTCTCGAAGCTCTCTCCCAAATCCTCTCTACCCCCTTCCTCCAAAACTTTCCTCTACAGGAATTCGGCATCACCACCTCCGGCCTCATGGAATTCATGTCGAATCATCCCGACCGCTTCTCCACCCTCATCACCACCGTGGCCCGCATCGCCCACCGCCATGAACTCGACCACGAACAACTCAACGTCGCCGCTCTCCGCTCTCATATCGAACTCCACCAAAACTACTTTCCCCACCTCGAACGCGCCGCCGATTCCTTCCGCCGCTCCCAGAATTGGCCCCTTCACCCCTGCCCCGACTGGCAACAACTCGCCGCCTTCCTTTCCACCCGCTTCAACTACCACGTCGATCTCGAAAGCCTCGACAAAGATCCCCCCCTCCGCACCTACCGTTCAGCCTACAAATCCCATCGCAAAAACCCCACCCTCTTCCTCAACCCCCGCCTCGCCCCTTCCCAACTCGCCTTTCACCTCGCCCGCGAAATCGCCTTCTGCACCCTCGGCCTCGAAGACCGCGCCAACTCCGACGTCATCAAACCCCATCATTCCTTCCACCAACTCTTCAACAACTTCCAAGCCTCCTACTTCGCCGGCTGCCTCCTCCTCAATCGCCAAACCCTCACCGAAGACATCCGACACGTTCTCGCCCAACGCACCCTCAATTCCTCTTCCCTCCACCGCTGGCTATTCAAATACAACGTCACCCCCGAACTCCTCTTCCACCGCCTCGCCCAACTCCTACCCACTCGCCTCTCCCTTCCCGAAATGTTCTTCCTCCGCGTCGACTACAACAACCAAGACGACTCCTTCAAAATCGGCAAAGAACTCCACTTCTCCCGTATCCAAGGACCAGCAGCTTTCAACCGCACCGAACACTACTGCCAAAACTGGCCCCACAAATCCTTCCTCAAAAGCCTAACCAAAAACGCCAAAAAACCCACCGCCCTCATCAGCCGCGTCCACTTCAATGCCATCCAGGAAGACTACCTCCTCACCTCCATGGCCTACCCCTCACCCCTCATACCCGGCCACTACTCATGCGTCACTCTGGGCCTTCTCCTCGACACCCGCCTCAAACGCATCATGAGATTCTGGAACGACGACGCCATCGAGAACATCACCGTCGCCCCCCAAACCGAAGCCTCCCTCCACTCAGAAAACACTCTCGCCCTCCGCGAAGAAGCCCTGAAAAAACTACTCCTCTCGTAACAAACTGATCCTAAATCTCTTTTTCGAGAAGAGAATTTCTTGAGACTGCTTTCCAACTGAGCAAAAGCAAAACAGAGTCAATATTTGGTAATCCAACGTTGCCTCCGCTTCTTTTCTCTCTTTCAGGTGCCTTCCCGCGCAGCCTAACCTTTCCAAGTAAACAATGAAGATCACTGAGAAACACTGGAGCAAATATGCCACCGCCGGCATGACCGCCGCCCTCGTCGGGAGCCAAGCTGCTGAGTCAGCCATCACCACCGTTCAGGTCGGTTCCGCCAACGATGGCGACATCAATGTCGGCGACGACAAATACTTCAACGTCACCGGCAGCCTCTCCCTCAACCTCTTCAACTTTTCATCAGCCTTTGGAAACGCCGCTGCGGCTTTCGGCGGTATTGATGGTGCATCGGTCGCCGGTAACGTCGCCGGCTCTTTCTCAATCTACATCTCAAACCTCTCCCCTGGCATCAACATCTCGACCCTAACCTTCGGCAACGGGCTCGGAACCTTCGCCGGAGCCTACGGCCAAACCCAAAGCCAGTTTTCCACCGCCGGAACCGCCTACTTTGCCTTCCGCTTCGATGCTGGCTCAGGCTCCCAGTTGGGCTGGGCAAGACTCACCATGGATGGAGGCCCTTTCCACACCTTCACCTTGGAAGAATTCGCCTTCGCCGGAGTAAATGAATCCCTCAGCGTGGGACAAGTCCCCGAACCCGGTTCGCTCGGCCTCCTCGCCCTCGGAGCCTCCGGCGTCCTCCTCAATCGCCGCCGCAAAAATAGCGCGATTTCCTAACTTCAATTTCACCCCAGCACCCTCCTCCCAAACCGCGCGGCCCCATCCCTTGGGTGCCGCGCTTTTCTTAACTCATTGTGGACCGCAAAAAGATACTCCTAATCGGTTGGGACGGCGCTGACTGGGAACACATCCACCCTCTTCTCGACCAAGGCCTCCTCCCCACCCTCGAAAGCCTCATCAATCGCGGCACCATCGGCAACCTCGCTACCCTCCAACCAGTCCTCTCCCCCATGCTCTGGAACTCCGTTGCCACCGGCAAGTTCCCCGACAAACACGGTATCCACGGTTTCGTCGAACCCGATCCCGCCTCAGGTGGTGCCCGCCCCTTTTCAAGCCTCTCCCGCTCCTCCAAGGCCCTCTGGAATATCTTCTCTCAATCCGGCCTCCGCTCCAACGTCGTCAACTGGTGGGCCAGTCACCCTGCCGAACCAATCCACGGCGCCATCGTCTCCAACCTCTTCAACGGCGTTCAATTCCACCCCGAAAAAGGTTGGCAAATCTCCCCCGGCGTCTGCCATCCCGAAGAAAAGTCCTCTCAGTGGGCTCCCCTCAAATTCTTCCCCTCCGAAGTCACCGCCGAACACATCTTTCCCTTCATCCCCGCAGCAGACCAAATCGACCAAGAAAACGACAAACGCCCCGGCACCTTCGCCAAAACCTTTTCCGAAATGATGACCACCCACTCTGTCGCCACCGCCCTCATGGAGACCGAGCCCTGGGACTTCATGGCCATCTACTACACGGGCATCGACCACTTCTCCCACGCCTTCATGCCCTACTACCCCCCGCGCATGCCCCACATCTCCGAAAAGGACTTCGAAATCTATCAACACGTCGTCACCGGTGCCTACCGCTTCCACGACATGATGCTTGAACGCCTTCTTCAACTCGCCGGTCCCGACACCACCGTCATCCTCTGCTCCGACCACGGCTTCCAATCCGGTCCCGGCAGACCCCTTGGCGTTCCCCGCGAACCTGCCGGACCTGCCATCTGGCATCGCCAATATGGTATCCTCGTCGCCGCCGGTCCCGGCATCAAAAAAGATGAGCGCATCCACGGTGCGAGTCTCATCGATATCGGTCCCACCATCCTCCACCTCGCCGGACTACCTATCGGCCAGGACATGGACGGCCGTCCCCTCATCGAAATCCTTTCCCACCCCGAACCTATACAAACCATTCCCACCTGGGAAACCGTATCAGGCCAAAGCGGCCTCCACCCTCCCGGCTCATCCATGCCCGAAGGCCAAAAACCCGAAGAGCTCCTCGAACAATTCATCGCCCTCGGATACATCGACAAGCTCGACGACGACAAAGAAAAACAAGCACGCTCCGCCGACATCGAATCAAAATATAACCTCGCCCGTTGCCTCCTCTGGCAACAACGCGAAGACGAAGCCATCCCTCTCCTCGAAGACATCCTCCACCAAACCCCGTGGGAAACCCGCTTCATCATTCATCTCGCAGACGCCTATCAACGCGCCGGCTACCTCACCCAATCCGAGAACCTTCTCACCAACTCATTCGACCTCGACAACACACCCGTCATCCAAGCCTCCCTTCTCCAAGCCAAAATTCGCCTCCAACAACAACGCTTCCAGGACGCTCTCACCCTTCTCAAGAAAATAGCCTCCCGCACCCCTCGCTTCCCCGAAATCCCCCTCCAAATCGGTAGCCTCTTCCTCAAATTACACCAACCCGAACACGCCGAAGAATCCTTTCGTAGTGCCCTCGCCATCAACCCCGAACTTGCCCAGGCCCATGAAGGACTCAGCACCGCCTGCCTACGGCAACGCAAAATTCAAGAATGTGCCGACTCCGCCCTCGCGGCTGTTGGCCTTCTTCATCGCCTCCCCACCGCCCACCTCAACCTCGGCATCGCCCTCGCCCGCAGCGGTCAGGATCAACGAGCCCAACTCGCCTTCCAAACCGCCGCAAACTTCGCTCCCCAAAACCCCAACCCCCAACGCTGGCTAGCCTTCCTCGCTCGGCGCAACGGCGACGCAAAACAAGCCCAGCAGCACCAAGCTGCCGCAACACAACTCCGCAACAAAAAGACCCTCCTTCACGCCCGCATTCACCAGCGGCAACATCTCACCCGGTCCCTCCCCGATATTCCCAACGAGTCCGAACGCCACCACCTCATCAAAAAAGAACACCCCCGCCCCTCCGATATCCAACCCTCCGGCAAAACCTTTCTCATCGTCTCCGGACTCCCCCGCTCGGGAACTTCCCTCATGATGCAGCTCCTCGCTGCCGCAGGCAAAACCCCCGTAACCGACAACCAGCGAACCCCTGACCAAGATAACCCCGAAGGATACTACGAACTCGAGGACATCAAAAAGATCGCCCAGAAACCCGAAATCCTCGACTCCGTTCCTCCCGAAGACTCCGTCCTGAAGGTCATCTCCATGCTCCTTCCTCAACTTCCTCCTCAGCACCAATACAAAGTCATCTTCATGATGCGCGACCTCTCCGAAGTCGCCGCCAGCCAGAACAAGATGCTTCACCACCGCGGCGAAGAACAAAAAACCTCCCAACCCTCTGAACTCATCCGCGGCCTAAAAACCCCCCGCGACAACATCATCCAAAAATGCCAATCGGCCGAAAATCACCAACTCCTCCTCATCGACTACGGCCAGCTCGTTTCCTCTCCCCATTCAAGCCTCCAAAAAATAGCCGATTTCGCCAGCCTTCCCCCTTCGAAAATTCCTGATATGCTCTCCACTATCAAGCCCTCTCTCCACCGCAATCGTTCCTGAACATGCACTCAGGTGAAACCGAGGTGACCTCAAATCTGCAACCATAACCATCCCTCAAAATCTGTTCCATGAAACCTCTCTCCAAAGCACTCCCTCTCATTCTCTTCGCAAGCTTTTTCACTCTCATTCTCCTTCTCACCTTATCCCATCTTACCCCTCAAAAAGCCCCCCCCCGCGCACCAAGCGAACCTGCGCGAGAAATCTTCCAAGCCCTCCCCACCACCGCCGACCTCCACCAAACCGAGACGCCCAACCACTCCGCCGCAGCGCTCCCGGAAAATAGCCTCGTCACCCTCCCCGCCCAAAACAACCGGGCCCTCCTCACCAAAGCCAAACTACGCAGTCCAAAATTGCCGTTTCGCTTTGCCTCCCCCGTAAAAACAAACCTCACCACCCTCAATTCCGGCCACTGGCAAAACGACGAAACTTGGTTCCTCGAACTCCACTCACCCGGGGCCCAAAACCTCAGCCTCGCCCTCATTCCCTTCAACCTTCCCCCTGGCGCAACTCTGACCCTCGCTGATCCCAACCAGCCTGAGGGAACCCATACCTTCACTGCTGCCGACAACGAAACCCATCGCCAACTCTGGACTCCTCTTCTTGAATCAAGCCGAATCCTCCTCAAACTCGAAATCCCCCTCCAACTTCGCCCTCAGCTTCAGCTGGGCATCGCGCAGGTGAACCACGGCTTTCGATCCGCCTTCCACAAAAACCTTCTCAAAATCGGTGGCGACACTTCCGGCTCCTGCAACATCGACGTCACTTGCACGGACTCCCAATACCCCTTCGCCTCCCTCGTCCAATTCTACCAAGATCAAATTCGCTCCGTCGGAGCCTACACCATTAATGGGATCGACACCTGCACCGGCGCTCTCATCAACAACACCGCCAACGACCGACGCCCCTTCTTCCTCACCGCCGACCACTGCAACGTCTCCACCACGAACGCTCCCTCCATGGTGGTCTACTGGAACTTCCAAAATTCGACCTGCCGCCCTCCCGACACCTCTTCATCTGGCAGTGTTGGTGACGGCCCGCTAACAACCTTCAACTCCGGAGCCATCTTCCGCTCAGCAAACAATGCTTCTGACTTTTGCCTCGTCGAGTTGGACGACCCCGTCAACCCCGCAGCCAACGCCTTCTTTGCCGGTTGGAACCGAAGCACCAACACCCCTTCCTCAACAACTGCCATCCACCACCCGGCAGTCGCCGAGAAACGAATCTCTTTCGACCTCGATGCCCCGACCGTGACCAACTACAGCAGCAATACCGTCGTCACCAACGGCACCCACTTTCGGATCATCGACTGGGACTTCGGCACCACCGAAGGTGGCTCTTCCGGCTCTCCTCTTTTCGACCAAAATGGATTCATTATTGGCCAACTCGAAGGTGGCACCGCCGCATGTGGAAACAACTTCTCGGACTGGTACGGCCGCCTCTCGACCTCTTGGATTGGTGGCGGCAGCCAGGCCACCCAACTTTCATCTTGGCTCGATCCTCTCAACACCTCCCCCTCCACCCTCGACGGCACCAATAATATCCCCCTCCTCGCCATCCTTCCCTCCTCTCTCAACGAAGGAACCAATTCAAATTCCGTTCTCAACACCACCATCACCCTCAGCGAAGCCTCGACCGAGACCGTCTCCGTTTCCCTCCAACTCTCCGGCACCGCTGACAGTAGCGACTACACCCTCCTCACCTCTCTTCCCCTCACCTTTCAACCCGGTCAAACCTCCCTCCCCCTTTCCTTCGAAATTACCGGCGATTCGACCCCCGAAGAAAACGAATCCATCATCCTGACCCTCACCAACCCCCAAAACGCTCTCGCTAGCCCCGACCCCATCACCCTCCTCATCCTCAATGACGATTTCATCACACCTGAAATCACCGGTCCTCTCACTGCAACCATCAGCGAAGGCGAATCCCTTTCCCTCCCCATTACCGCCCTAAACACACCCACCTCCTTCTCCATTTCCAACAACCCCACCGGCCTCGAAGTCGACACCAATACCGGTATCCTCACTTGGAATAATCCACTCCAGGGGAACTACTCCATCACCCTCTTCGCCCAAAACTCTGCAGGCACCGACCAAGAAACTCTCACCCTCAACGTCTTGCCCGACGACCTCATTCAAGCTCTCGACTTACCCAGCTCTTTTCCCATCCAAAACAGCACCCTCGGATTCCGCAATCGCACCACAACCACCTTTTTCGATAACGATGCCGCTGAAAGTGACGACCTCAACGACAGCCAGACAGCCTCTTTCACCCTCACCCTGCCCGGACCAGATTCCGCCCGCTTTTATTGGAAGGTAAGTTCCGAGGAAGGATTCGACACCTTGAATGTTGCCGTCAATGGTTCCCTCATCAACTCAGTCAGCGGCGAAGTCGACTGGACCCTCGTCCGCATCGACCTTCCTCAATCCTCCAACCAAGTCATCTTTTCCTACGTTAAGGACTTTAGCATCTCACAAGGAAGCGACACTGCCTGGATTGACCGCCTGCAAATCACTTCCCTCACACAGGTCCCCCTCCTCACATCTTCAAACATTCCCCCGGCTTTCCAAAATCAGGAATTCTTCTACCAGTTCTTCACTCATCTCCCCACCACCAGCATCTCCATCAACGGCCTCACTCCAGAACTAAGCTTCGACCCGCAAACGCGTCGTATCACCTCCCAGAATCTCACCTCGCCCGCCAATCTCACCCTCACACTCACCAACGATTCCGGCTCTAACACCGAATTCGTCACCATCGAACCAATTGCCTCTCAACCGAACTTGGCGAGCGCCCTCGACCAACCAAATATCTCTGCCACAATTCCCGACGGCACCAATTGGCTCACCAGCTCCTCGCCATCCTCCAACGGTGGCTCTTCTGCTTGTTCCCCCTCACTTCAAAACAACGAACAAAGCTCCCTTCAAGTCCTCGCCCTCGGACCCGGGAAAATCCAGTTTGATTGGCTCGTCTCTTCCGAAGAGAATTTCGACTTCCTCACCTTCTACCTAAACGGAAATGCCCAGCAAAATATCTCCGGTGTTCAAACAGATTTCAGCACCGTGACCGCTGACCTCCTCCCTGGCATCAATCAACTTCGCTGGACCTACTCTAAAGATAGTAGCGCTTTCTCTGGCCAGGACCGTGGCTTCATCGACAACCTGCGCTTATACGGATACAGCGCTTGGGTAATCGAAAATAACATCTTCGACCTTGCCGCCCTTCCTTCCATTTCCTCGGACAACGATCCCAACATTCACCTCCTCGAATATGCTCTCGATCTCGATCCAGCTCTAAGCGAGCTTGCTGCCCTTCCAACACTTGACTTCACTAATCCCAACCAACTTACCGTCACCGTGGATCGAAATCCAAATGCAATTGGCGTCGACGTCACTCCCGTCGCCTCCCTCAACCTCCTCGACCCCTGGAATACGTCCCTCTTCGACCAGATCAATCGTCAATCCTCTCAGACCACTGGCTCCATCTCGAACCTTCCCCCCAGCGCCTTCTTCAGAATCGAAGTCGAAGCCATTGATTTCAATATCCCAGCGCCCTGACCCCTACTCTCCCTCTTCTCCACCCACCCCCGTATCCTCCTCACTCACGCCCTCCTCGTCGGAATCCGAATCAGCATCTGGCACCACTCGCGCAATTCCTTGCAAGCGCTCACCCTCTTTCAAAGTTACTAATTTCACCCCCTGCGTATTTCGACCCGCTTCCCGCACATCCGAAACCTTGATCCGAATACTCAACCCACCGGTCGTCATCAACATCAGCTCATCTTCCTCTTTCACCGCCAAACTCCCCACCACCGAACCGGTCTTCTCGGTCACTTTCATTGTGATGATGCCCTTTCCTCCCCGTGACTGCACCCGGTAATCCGGATACGGCGTCCGCTTACCAATGCCGTTCTCAGAAGCCACTAACAAAGTCGCATCGTCGCTCACAATCGCCAATCCAACCACCTGATCGTCCCCCACCGGCTTGATCCCCGCAACTCCGGCTGCTGTCCGCCCCATTGGCCGCGCCTGCGACTCCTCGAAGCGCAAACTCAATCCATTTCGTGTCACTAACACCACCTGATCATCCCCACTCGTCAATCGCACATCGATCAACTCGTTCCCCTCCTCCAACTTGATCGCAATAATCCCATCCTTCCTAAAATTCCGGAAATCATTCAACGCCGTCTTCTTCACCTTCCCCGATCGCGTCGCGAAAAACACATATCCCCCGGCTTCGCCGAAGGTCTCGTCTTCGCCACTTTCGCTCATCTTCCGCTCCACCCGCAACACCGTCGCAATTTTCTCCTCCGCCTGAAGATTGAGCACATTCTTGATACTCCGGCCCTTCGCAGCCCGCGAACCTTCCGGAATATCGTAGACCCGCTCTACATACGCCCGACCCGTATTCGTGAAGAACATCAAGTAGTCGTGCGCCCCCGCACTAAACAAGGTCTCCACAAAATCGTCCTCTTCTTGATCGTTTTTCCCTCGCGTCTCCATCCCCCGCATCCCTTTTCCACCACGCGACTGCAACCGATACTCGTTCGCCGCCGTCCGCTTAATGTACCCTCGATGACTCAAGGACACAATCATCCCATCGTTCGCAATCAAATCCTCAATCGCAATGTCTCCCTCGTCAGGAACAATCTCACAAAGGCGGGGAGACGCGAACTTCTCCTTAATTTCTAACAGCTCATCCTTGATGATGCCCAACACACGGGACTCACTACCCAGAATATCCAGAAAGTCCTTAATCTCCACGAGGATCCCGTCGTAGTCCCCCTTCACCTTGTCCTGCTCCATCGCAGTCAGCTGATAAAGTCGTAGCTCAAGAATGTTATTCACCTGTCGGTCCGTAAACACGTAGCGGTCCCCCTGAATCGAAGGCTGCTCTCGAATCAAAATCCCCAGCTTCTCCGCCGTCTCCGTCGTGAAGTCATACTTCTTCAAACGCTCCCGCGCCTCATCCCGGTTCTTCGAATCCCGGATAATCCGGATAAAGTCATCCAAATGCCCCAAGGCCAACAAATAAGCCTCCAAAGTCTCCGCCCGCTCCTCCGCTTTTTTAAGGAGGTATCGCGTCCGGCGAATCACCACCTCCCGCCGATGCTCAATAAAGGCATCCAAAGCATCCAGAAGCCCCATCTGCTTCGGACGCCGCTCATGAATCGCCAGCATATTGACCCCGAATGAAGTCTCCATCGCCGTCAACTTGTAGATCTGATTCGCCACCACCTGTGGGCGTGCATCCCGCTTCAACGTGATCTCAATCCGGGTCGCTTCGTCCGATAAATCCCGCATCCCCGAGATGTCCGTCAAAATCTTCTCCCTGACCAACTCGGCAATACGCTGCTGCAAAGTCGCCCGGTTCACCCCGAACGGCACCTGCGTAATCGTGATGATCGAAGCCCCCGACTCCTTCTCATCAATCTCCATCTCACCGCGCATCTTCACACTCCCCCGACCCGTCGCAAAATAACTATCAATCCCCTTCGTCCCCCGAATCTGACACTTCATCGGAAAGTCCGGCCCCTTGATGAACGCTTTCATCTCGGTGATCGAAATCTTCGGATGATCAATCCGGGCACAGACTCCGTCGATCACCTCTCCCAAATTGTGCGGAGGAATATTCGTCGCCATCCCCACCGCAATCCCCGTCCCCCCGTTGACCAACAAATTCGGAATTGCCGCCGGGAAAACCACCGGCTCAGTCGTAGTCTCATCGTAGTTAGGCACATAATCGACCGTGTCCTTGTCCATGTCGGTCATCATGGCCAAGCCCATATGAGTCAATTTCGCCTCCGTATAACGCATCGCCGCCGGAGGGTCTCCTTCCACTGAACCGAAGTTCCCCTGCCCATCCACCAGAGTCTCTCTCATCGTCCACGGCTGGGCCATGTTCACTAGGGTCGGATAAATCGTCGCTTCCCCGTGCGGGTGATAATTACCCGACGTATCCCCGCAAATCTTCGCACACTTCCGGTGCTGCTTCGAAGGTGCCAAACTCAAGTCATTCATCGCCAGCAAAATCCGCCGCTGGGAAGGCTTCAAACCGTCCCTTGCATCCGGTAACGCCCGCGAAACAATCACCGACATCGAATAATCCAAAAACGCCGACGACATCTCGTCTGCCACGTTCACTCTCTTAATCTCGTCTCCAGCCATCCCTTTTTACGCTTCCTCTAGTAGAAATTTCAAACATCCAAATTGCGCACATTGAGCGCATTATCCTCAATAAACCGCTTCCGCGGCTCCACCACATCCCCCATCAACACATCAAACATCTTGTCTGCCTCAAGCTGATTATCCTCATCCAATCGCACTTGCAACAAGACGCGCTTCTCCGGGTCCATCGTCGTCGAATACAATTCCTTCGCATTCATCTCACCCAATCCCTTGAACCTCTGGATCCGCATCCCCTTTCGACCCACCTCCAAGACCCGATCCAGAATCTCAAAAAGATTGAACAACGGGGTAACCACCGCCTCCTCTCCACTCCCGTCCACCACCTCGTAAAGCGGTTTGTCGTCCGAGAAAAAGACATCGGTATCAATCCCCAGCTCACTAATCCGCGCTAGCAAACGGTCAATGGCATGCGCCTCATGCAACTCACGCTTCACCGCCCTCCGCATCGCACCTTCATACTTCTCCTTGAAGGCCTTGTCCTCTTCCTCGCTCAACTCCTCGCCAAACAACCGCAAATCCCGATTCTGCTCCGCGAAAGAAAGCAGCGCTTTCTCATCCTCAAAGTACATCACTTCCTCCTCGTTCCCCGTCCGCACACGCACAAGATACTCCGGCAACTGCGTCCCCCTTCGCTTCGACAACAAGATCCGGAAATCACCTCCGTGCCCTTCCACCATCCCCACAAACCGCTTCAAACTCGCCAAGTGCTCCAGCACATCCTTCAACAAATCCGCCTCCAATACCTCTTCCTCACCATGCTTCCGAATCGCCACATCATCCGATCCCAACTGGATCAAAATCCGGTTCAATGCCGCATCATCTGCCACATACTCTTCCCGCTTCTTCCTCGTCACCTTGTAGAGCGGCGGCTGCGCCACGTAGAGATAACCCGCCTTCACCAACTCAGGCATGTGCCGACAAAAGAACGTCAACAAGAGGGTCTTGATATGCGAACCATCCACGTCCGCATCCGTCATGATGATCACTTTGTGATAACGCACCTTCTCCAAATCAAAGGCACCCTCCTGATCCCCATCCCCAATCCCCGCACCAATAGCGGTAATCATGGCCTGAATCTCCTTATTCTGCAGTGCCCGGTGCAAACGAGCCTTCTCCACATTGATCACCTTACCTCGCAACGGCAAAATCGCCTGATTGACCCGGTTCCGGCCCGACTTAGCCGAACCTCCCGCCGAATCACCCTCCACAATATAAATCTCACTCTTCGCCGGATCCCGTTCCGAACAATCCGCCAACTTGCCCGGCAAACCACCACCAGAAAGAACCGACTTCCGTACCGTTTCCCGCGCCTTTCGCGCCGCTTCCCGCGCCCGCGCTGCATTCACCGCCTTGTCGATGATCTGCTTCGCCAAATTCGGATTCTCTTCAAAATAGGCCTGCAAACCCTCGTAAACCACCGACGTCACCACCCCCTCAATTTCCGCATTCACCAACTTGTCCTTGGTTTGCGAACTGAAGCGCGGATTCGGCATCTTCACCGAAATCACACACACGATCCCTTCCCGCACATCCTCCCCCGACAAACTCGGATCCTTGTCCTTTAAAATCTTGTTCGCCTTCGCGTACTGATTGATCGCCCGGGTCAAAGACCCCCGGAAGCCCGTCAAATGCGTTCCCCCGTCCGCGTTCGGAATCGAGTTCGCAAAACATAAGATCTGCTCGTTGTAACTGTCGTTATACTGGAAAACCACGTCCACAAAGACATCGTCCTTGGTCACTTTCCCATCGTAATCCACCTCGACATCTCTCTTCCCCTGCAACACCACCGGCTCATCATGAACCAAGGTTTTGTTCCGGCCCAACTCGACCACGAATTCCTCAATACCCTTTGCATAGTAGAAAGACTCTTTCTTCGCCGACTCCGGTCTCTCATCCTCCAGAACAATTGTCAGTCCCGGATTCAAAAACGCCAATTCACGCAACCGCGTTGCCAAACGCTCGAACTCAAACGAAATCGTATCCACGAAAATCGTCGCATCCGGGAAAAACGTCACCGTCGTTCCCGTAATCTTGCTGTCAATTTCCCCAATCACCTCCAACGGCTTTGTCGTTTTCCCCCGTTCAAACTGGATCGCATGCACCTTTCCCTCACGCCGCACCTCCGCCTTAAACCAATCCGAAAGCGCATTCACACACTTCGCCCCCACCCCGTGCAAACCACCCGAATACTTATACGCCCCCTGCCCGAACTTACCCCCCGCGTGCAAACTCGTCAGCACCAACTCCACCGCCGGAATCCCAAACTTCGGATGCACATCCACCGGAATTCCCCGCCCGTCATCAAAAACCGAAACCGAACCGTCCACATGCAAGGTCACCCCCACCGTTGAACAATATCCCGCCAAATGCTCATCGATCGAGTTGTCCAAAACCTCGAACACACAATGGTGCAAACCCCGAACATCCGGATCACCAATATACATACCGGGCCGCTTCCGGACCGCTTCCAAACCCTCGAGCTTATCAATTTGCGAAGCACCATATTCCTGGTCTCCACTCACCCCTGTTTTTGCCTCTTCCGCCTGCTCGTTTTTCTTCAGTTCCTCGCTTTCCTCAGACTGTGCCATAGACCTCCAAAAGGTCTAAAATCCAAGGGTTTCGCACAAGAGAGTTTCCCTGTTTTCGCGTCAAAAATACTCAACCTTGCAGCAAATAATGCGCAACTGCGTAGGCAATCAAGGCCACCAGTAAAGTCGCGCCCACCATCTTTGCCAGATCGAGCAAATTTTCCTTCTCATCTTCCTCTGGAACATAGCCCGCAGACGGATGCATCGACCTTTTCTCGCTAGGCTCGCTTTCCTCGACAACAGCCTTGTCATTCTCGTTTTGTTCCCGTCGAGGCGGAATGACCACTCGCGGAGGCACAGGCTGCGTAGGCTCAAGCGGAGCCGAAACAGGTGCCAAACGCTCCGGTTTCGGAGCCATCTTTCCTCCAAAACCGTCTTCTGCCGATTTGGGTGTCCGTGAATGCTGGGGAGCCTGCAGGGGAGCTCCACACTTAGGACAAGGTCCCTTCACTCCCGCCATTTCCACAGGAACGGTCAACACAGCCTGGCAGGACTCACAGGAAAAACGGATAACGTCAGACGACTCCATGATTTGCGGGGCTTGCATACGTTCAATTTGGGGCTGTAAAAGGCGGACCTTTCTTAAACTTAAAGGTTGAGCAGACTCGCTTGCCAACCCATCAAACGGTCATCTTCCCCGTTGACAAACCCCTCCAAGGCCGCGCGCGAAGCAATCACCGCTGGCTCAAGCTCCAACTCGCCAGCCAAACGCTCCCGCCGCTTCAATAACTCATCCACCTGCTTCTCTTTCTCTAAATCCCGCTCCCTCCGAAACCCACGAATCTTATCCGGCCAACTCTCCTCTGGAAGCACCCGCGTTTCATCCATCGCCTCAAAAAGACGCTTCCTACGGTCACTTCGCATCTGCCTCGGCAAATCCAAACGCTTTCCCCCAGCCGCCGCCAACGCCCATCCCAATAAATCCTTGTTGGTCGCCACCATGAAACTCGGCCGGTTCCAGGACTCCGCCTCTCCTTCCCGCCATTCCCAAAGCGCCTTCAAAAACGCCAGCGTACGCCGGTCCAATTTCCCCGATCCCTTCACCCGCCACAGATCCTCTTTTGAAACCTCTCTCGCTAAAGCCCTTTGCCTCTCCCATTCACAACTCTCTTCAAACCACTCCGTCCGCCCCATCTCTTCCAAACGCTGTAAAATCTTTCGAGCCAGCGGAATCAAATAACGCACATCATTGAGCGCATACTCTGCCATTTTTTCCGGCAACGGACGTCTCCCCCAATCGGCCTTCTGCGAACCCTTCGACAACTCCACGCCAAAGTACTCCTCCACCAAATGCGCATAACCAAAACGTAAACTACCCAATAACCGGGCACCAATCTGAGTATCCCAAACTTGGGTTGGCACTCCTCCCCACTCCCGCTTCATGAGAGCCATATCATAATCCGCCCCGTGCATCCAAACAGCTCGGCCCAAAATTGAAGTCGACAAGACCTCGGTCGTCTCCTCAAACGGATCCACCAAGACTGAGGTTTCCCCATCAGTCAACTGGACCAAACAAATCCGCTCCTGGTAACGAAATAAACTGTCCGCCTCTAAATCAACCCCGAGCGCATCCGCGTTGAGTAAATCACTATCGTAACCCCAGATCGCAGCACTCAAATTCGACATAACCTAACCTGCTAGCCGACCGCTTTGGCAAGTCCTAACCCCTTAATGAACCTTGAAACTTTCAGGAACTCCATCAGCTGCACATGCACGGAAAAGACTTTTTCCACTGACCGGGGCAACACTTCGAATCAGCAATCTGGTCTCGGAGTCTTCCACAATCTCCCATTCAGAATCCGTATAAGGATCAATTGCTACTCCCAAGCCGTTTTCATCCACGGACTCAAAGTAATACGTCACACATCGAGCAGCCATAGGACGCTTCATAATAGACATTTCACACCGCCCGTCATCGGTCATCGAAATTGCAACATCTGCAGAGACCTGCTCATTAGCCCGAAAAACTGGACTGAAAATATCAGTGATCTCGCCATGACAATCGAACGCAAACTCATGGAAATTGCTCTGACCATCGCCATCGTAGTCCGCGTCTGGATCGAAACTAGCATCCGAAGACTCGCCCTGGGCTTGCTGATATCGCAACGCACTTTCGACGGCCCCTTCGAGAGTTTCGACAATCACCAATTCCACCTCAAAGTCGCGTCGGGAAAGGTCGCCTGGGAACAATTCCTGGTCTCCAAGGGGATTGTCGCCAAGAACATTTCTCGCAAGCCGCAACCGGAAAATCAGGTCATTGCGAGCACCATCAGCCGAAGGAACTCGGGCTCCCAAGCCTGAGAAGGTAATCGCTAAGCGATTTCCATCCTCGTCAAACAAATCAGGGAAGTTGTTTTCTGTAATCAACCCGTCGAAATCCGCTAAAACTCCGGAAATTTCATTGCCTCCCACCACAACAGTTAAAATCGGGTCATCGATTGTTGCCACCCCATCTCCGTCCGCATCCACACTCAAACCACCATTAGTCGCATCAAACCTAACAAGATTACTCTGCGCTCCAAATTCAGTGTCCAAAAAGAGAGCTAAGACAAAATCGAAGAAATTATAGCGAGTGTTGTTGATCACGTTATTCGCCACATCATCCTGAGTAATCAAAAGCTGGCCCCCAAAATTCTGATCAACAAAATAGAAAGGATAAATTGGCCACTCGAAATTGTTACCATTATAAGGAATTGGGGCCCCGTCTTGTGTAAAACGGCGTTCATAGACCTTGATAAATAGGTCATCAAGCGCCGGCAAAGCATTTGAAGTAGTAATACCCTCCCAGTTAAACGCAGCAGGATTACGAGGATCAATCATCAAGGAAGGATCACCATCGGGGTCGAGAACGAAATCATCATCATCCAAGATGAAACGAAACCCAGATTGCAGATTCGTGAAACCTGCCCGACTCGATTGTCCAGGCCAAGCTTCCGTAATCACGAGCTGCTTCACACCGATAGTCTCAAGAGGGGCTTGCTCAACTGGCAAATCAGGAAACAACTCAACCCAGTTTTTGTTGGGATATTTAAAGACCCACTGATTGAAGTCCGAAGAGTTGAGGAAAAAGTCACGCATCATGCGCTGGTCCTCTTCACTAGCGATAGCTGCGACCTGTGCCCGGTCAAGCGACCCTGTCGCTGTGCTTAACGTAGCCGGATCAGTCGATGCTGTGAACACCTCATCATCTCCAACAAGGTCAAAAGTAAATTCATCGCCAGCGACACTAACAATTCGCACCTGAATATTGGGGTCCGTCGTCGTGAAACCCACGTTTTCTAATTGAACAAATTCGCCTGCAAGAAACGGATGATTCGGGGCGACGACAGTAACCACATCTCCTACTAAAACCACGCTCGTTATTGCCGCTACAAGCTCACCCGTAAGCCCTAGGCTACTATACTGCTCCTCCAAAGCCAAGCCTTGCGCAGCACTAAAAACTTCGAAACGCTCTGGAATCTCGCCTGCCGGTAGCAAACCTCCGATAGACTCTGGATAGTTCGCATCAAACTCATATCTTGAAACCGCTTTCTCTCGGAAAGTGGCGGACTGCAAATCATGAAGGAGAACTGTCGAAAACTCTTCGAAGCCGAAAGGCCCTAAGCTTGCACCCAAAGTAATGGGCTGACCATCTCCGTTTGAAGCCGAACCAAATTGAACAAATTCCGGTAAGCGTGGCGGAATGAGCGAAGCCTCCTCCACCGTTCCCACTCGCGTCCATCGTACAAGAGCTTGCTCGGATCCAAGAATTTCCGAAATCATCGCATTGTCTCCCGCCGGACAAGAAATCGTGCCTGGCGGACGTGGCCCGAGTTCGATGGGAATAATCCCACACTCAATCGTGAAGGAACCGTCCAGCAGGATAAATCGCGCATCGCCTCCCCGAAATTGCAAATTCTCAGAAGAAACCTGCCTGTATACACGAGTGCTAACGTAGGAGGCCTGCGGAACAGCTAGCCCTGTCGTCAGCCCTAGGCTGAAAAGCGTTCCGGTATATACAGCGATTCGGCGAATCATGTTCATGGATCTTTGTTTATTCAGGTCAGTTTACAAG
>JBCCZX010000004.1:0-43938 GCA_039186735.1 Verrucomicrobiota bacterium
AAACAACCAACATCACCGATACCAATACGATAAAATTCACCAACTACCAACCCAACTTCCTCGCAGACATTGAGAACTTTTGCCAAATCCCCCCACCATCCTAACCTCCTCTCCCCACAATCTCCGTCATCAAAATGACCTGGGTGGAACACGACGAACCAAGCTGGCTAGACCACATCCCCCCCGGCATCCGCGCCGCCTCCCGTCTCGCCCTTCGACTCCTCCTCATCATCCTCTTCCTCCTCGCCCTCCTCGCCCTCTTCTACTGGCAACAAGCCTCCCGCTTCGACCTCAACGACGTCACCCGCATGCCCGAACGCACCCTCATCCTCGACTCCGAGGGCCGCGAACTCGCCGCCGTCCACGGCACCCGCCGGCGTCTTATCGAAAAACACGAAATCCCTGCCCACCTCGTCAAAGCCCTCCTCGCCCGCGAAGACCGCCACTTCTTCCAACACTCCGGCGTCCACCTCCGCGGCATCCTCCGCGCCGCCCTTCGCAACCTCTCCGACCGCGAACTATCCCAGGGCGCCTCCACCCTCACCATGCAACTCGCCCGCAACACCTTCGAACTCCGCTCCCACTCCCTGCATCGCAAACTCCTCGAAACAGCCCTCGCCTTCCGCCTCGAAGCCAATTTCTCCAAAGACGAAATCCTCACCGCCTACCTCAACCGCATCTACTTCGGCTCCGGCACCTTCGGCATCGAACAAGCCGCCAAATCCTACTTCGGAAAAACCACCAAAAACCTCACCCTCGCCGAAACCGCCCTTCTCGTCGGCATCATCCGTGCACCCCACGACTTCTCACCCCGCAACAACCCCGACCTTGCCCTCCGCGAACGCAACCACGTCCTCAACCAACTCCTCGAAACCAACAACATCACCTCCGAACAAGCCGAAGATGCCAGAAAAGCCCCCCTCCACCTCCTTCCCCCGCGCAACTCCCAGACCGACGCCATCCGCTGCATCCGCCGGCACCTCAACGAACTCCTCGACTCCGGCGACTTCAAACGCGGTGGCCTCACCGCCACCTCCACCATCAATCGCGACCGCCAAAAACAAGTCCGCAACTCCCTCGACACCCTCCTCGCCCCCTTCCCAAACCTCCAAACCGCCCTCGTCGCCATCCACCCCGCCACCGGCAAAATCCAAGCCATCATCACCGCCCGCGACCCCAACTCCTCCCAATTCAACCGCGCCTTCGACACCAAGCGCCAACTCGGCCCCGTCTTCCAACCCTTCATCTACGCCTTCGCCACCGAACGCGGTCGCCTCGCCATCACCAACCAACCCATCCAAACCGCTCGCCTCCTCCCCGAAACCGAACTCGCCCGCCTCGCCAAACGCCTCGGCCTCCACCCCCCCTTCCCCAACCGCGAAGAATTTGCCCGCGGCAACTTCACCGCCACCCCCCTCCAGGCCGCCACCGCCCTCACCGCCCTCGCCAACGACGGCACCTGGGTCGCCACTCACCTCATCTCACGCCTCACCGACCCCAAGGACCAAATCCTCTTCCAACAAAAAACCCTCTCCCGCCCCGTCCTCAGCCCCGAAGCGACCCAAGCCGCCTTCCAGTCCTCCGGCTCCTCCACCTGGACCTCCCTCAACGCACCCAAAACCGACTTCTGGGCCCTCCACGCCAGCCCCGAACTCGTCCTCGCCCTCTGGTTCGGCTACGACAACCCTAAAATCATCCCCGACTCCCAAGCCCTCGAAAAAGGATCAAAACGACTCATCCAACAACTCCTCACCCCCGGCCCTGCCTTCTAAAGCTACCTTCGGATTCACTTTAAAGGTTGTTCAAAATCAACTCTAGGCTAGTCTCTTAGCTCACTATTTTTCGCCGTCCAATTCAGCCGCGAAAACGCCAAACCCAAACCATGACCTCTGCCCTTCTCGTCACCCCCCTCATGGGACTCATCGGCCTCATCCTCGCCTTCCTGCTCTACCGCATCATCACCAAGCGCCCCGCCGGCGAAGGAAAACTGGCCGACCTCGCCAAGCGCATCCACCGCGGTGCCATGGTCTTCATGAAACGGGAATTCCTCCTCATCGCCGCCTTCGCCATCATCATCGGCGGCTGCATCTTCTTCTTCCAAAAAGACTACGGCCCCCACCAGGCCCTCGCCTTCTTCCTCGGAGCCCTCGCCTCCTCCTTCGCCGGCTTCGTCGGCATGCACACCGCCACCAAAGCCAACGTCCGCACCACCGTTGCCGCCAACAAAGAAGGCGCTGGCCCCGCCCTCACCATCGCCTTCTTCGGCGGCTCCGTCATGGGCCTCACCGTCGCCTCCATGGGACTCATCGGCCTCGGCAGCCTCTTCGCCCTCTACAAAAACAGCTCCCACCTCGCCGAAATCCTCGAAGGCTTCGCCATGGGAGCCTCCCTCGTCGCCCTCTTCTACCGCGTCGGCGGAGGCATCTTCACCAAAGCCGCCGACGTCGGCGCTGACCTCGTCGGAAAAGTCGAAGCCGGCATCCCCGAAGACGACCCCCGCAACCCCGGCGTCATCGCCGACAACGTCGGCGACAACGTCGGCGACGTCGCCGGCATGGGCTCCGACATCTTCGAATCCTACTGCGGCGCCCAAATCGCCACCATCGCCATCGCCGGCTCCATCGCCGCCCGCAGTGCCGACGCCCTCACCGAACTCGGCTTTCAAGGCGAAAACGCCACCCTCGCCGCCATGCAACTCCCCCTCCTCCTCACCACCGTCGGCCTCGTCTGCTCCCTCCTTGGCATCCTCGTCGTCCGCATCATGTGTGGCAAAGACCCCGCCCAAGCCCTCCGCTACGGCACCATCGGCGCCGCCGCCCTCTTCATCGTCACCGCCTACGGCCTCACCAACATGCTCGAACTCAAGGCCACCCTCGCCTCCTGCGTCCTCTCCGGCGCCCTCGGCGGCATCATCATCGGACTCATCACCGAACACTACACCGCTGGCAAACCCGTCCGCGAAATCGCCCGCTCCGGCGAAACCGGCGTCGCCACCATCATGATCTCCGGCCTCTCCACCGGCCTCAAATCCGTCGTCGTCCCCATCCTCGCCATCGCCACCGTCATCTTCGTCTCCTTCGAATTCGCCGGACTCTACGGCGTCGGTCTCGCCGCCGTCGGCATGCTCGGCACCGTCGGCATCACCATGGCCATCGACGCCTACGGCCCCGTCGCCGATAACGCAGGCGGTATCGCCGAAATGGCCGCCATGGGACCCGAAACCCGCAAAATCACCGACGGCCTCGACGCCGTCGGCAACACCACCGCCGCCATCGGAAAAGGCTTCGCCATCGGTGCCGCTGGCCTCGCCGCCCTCGCTCTCATCACCGCCTTCATCCAAAAAACAGAAATCGACCTCACCCTCGGCAACCCTGCCACCCTCCGCACCTTCTTCGTCGGACTCTTCATCGGCGGCGTCATCCCCTTCCTCAACGGTGCCATCACCATGGACGCCGTCGGCTCCGCTGCCTCCGACATGATCTCCGAAATCCGCCGCCAGTTCAAAGAAATCCCCGGACTCCTCGAAGGCAAAGCCGAACCCGACTCCGACCGCTGCGTCGACATCGCCACCCGCGCCGCCACCAAACACATGATCCTTCCCGCCATCCTCGCCGTCGGCACCCCCGTCCTCGTCGGCTTCGGCTTCGGCACCAATGGCCCCTCCGCCCTCGCCGGCACCCTCTGCGGAGCCCTCCTCGGCTGCCTCCTTCTCGCCCTCATGATGTCCAACGCCGGCGGCGCATGGGACAACGCCAAAAAATACGTCGAAGAAGGACACTTCGGCGGCAAAAACTCCGAAACCCACAAAGGCTGCGTCGTCGGCGACACCGTCGGCGACCCCCTCAAAGACACCTCCGGCCCATCCATGAACATCCTCATCAACGTGATGGCCATTGTGAGTATTGTCATTGCTCCACATCTTGGCTAAACTGAGGGACTTCGGAAAAGCTCTGATGCCGAAAAACCTCTCCAACAAACCCATCTTTCGCCAGCGAGCCCGCTCCATCCCCCGCAAGGCCTCCTTCTACCTCGCCATGCGCTGGGCCGCAGCCACCTACCTCTCCTTCATCTGCTGCTTCGCCGCCCTCGGAGCCTTCGTCATCCGCCCCTCCACCCTCGCTGCCTACCTCCTCATCGCCCTCGCCTTCATCTCCCTCATCACCTGGAGCATCAGCCTCGTCGTCCGAAAACGCGCCGCCTGCCCCCTCTGCAAAGGCACCCCCTTTCGCGACACCGGCTCCGCCTCCCACGAACGCGCACTCCGCTTCTACCCCCTCAACTACGGCACCTCCAATCTCCTCCGCGCCCTCATCGCCAGACGCTTCCGCTGCCACTTCTGCGGCACACCCTTCGATTTTCTCAAAGAACACATCCCCGGCGGCTCCGAAACTCCCGAAAATCCCCAAACCCAGGAAGCAGTTCCTTCTTGCCAAGCCTGACCAGAAACCCTAGCTTCCGCGCCCCCGAAGCAACCGCTCCCAGTTATGTCCAAGCACAACAGTCTCAAAGCATCCGGCACCGCAGGTGGTAAGCGCTCCGTCATGAAGCGCTTCGAACGCGTCAAAGTCCTCAAAGAACGCGGCCAATGGAAAGAAGGCCAGAGCCCCATCGGCCTCCCCAAAACAAAGGGCGAAGGCTAAACCCCAAACGCCAACGACAAATCCGAAGCGGGACCGAATCTGGTTCCGCTTTTTTTGTCCCCTCCCACAATGGAACCACAAGAAATCCGCCTCAACAAGTTCGTCGCCTCCTGCACCGAACTCTCCCGCCGCGAGGCCGACCGCGCCATCCAGGAAGGACACGTCAGCGTCAACGGCTCCATCTGCGAAAACCCCGCCACCCGTGTCACAAGCGACGACTCCGTCCGCTACGGACGCAAAGTCCTTACCCCCCGCCCTCCCCTCGTCGTCGCCTTCCACAAACCCCGCGGCCTCGTCTGCACCCGCAACGACGAACACGACCGCCGCACCATCTACACCGTCCTCCCCCACAAATACCACCACCTCCAACACGTCGGCCGCCTCGACCTCGACTCCGAAGGCCTCCTCATCCTCACCAACGACGGCAACCTCTCCCACCAAATCACCCACCCCTCCCGCAAAATCGAAAAAGAATACCTCGTCACCGTCGACCAAAACTTCGAACCCTCCGTTCCCCTCCAACTCGTCAAAGGCGTCCACACCACCGAAGGCAACCTCCGCGCCAAATCCGTTCAACGCAACTCCGCACGCCGCCTCAACATCGTCCTCGAATCCGGCGTCAAACGACAAATTCGCATCATGCTCGAAACCCTCGGCCTCAAAGTCACCAAACTCGTCCGCATCCGCATCGGCTCCCTCCTCCTCCAAGAACTCCCCTCCGGAGAATGCGAAGAACTCAACCAGCAAGACCTCTCCCACCTCCTCTCCAATCCCAAAAAACACAGCGAAAGCCCCAACACCTGATTCATCCCCATTTGAGGGTTGTTTCCCCACCCATCCTCCGCTTCTCTTTGGTCCCCAGCCTCATGAGCGAGAATATCGAATCCCACCTCCACGAAGACCGCATCTTCAAACCCGCCAAGGAATTCTCCAAAACCGCACGCATCTCCTCCCTCGCCGAATACAAAAAACTCTACCGCGAATCCATCGACAAACCCCACCTCTTCTGGGCTCGCGAAGCCAAAGAACTCTCCTGGCAAAAACAATGGACCAAAGTCCTCGACTGGAAACCACCCTACGCCAAATGGTTCCTCGGCGGTAAACTCAACGTCGCCGCCAATTGCCTCGACCGCCACCTTGACGGCCCCCGTGCCAACAAAGCCGCCATCATCTGGGAAGGGGAACCCGGCGAAACCCGCACCCTCACCTACCAACAACTTCACCGCGAAGTCTGCCTCTTCGCCAACGTCCTCCTCAACAACGGCGTCAAAGCCAAGGACCGCGTCCTCATCTACATGCCCATGGTCCCCGAAGCCACCGTCGCCATGCTCGCCTGCGCCCGCATCGGGGCCGTCCACTCCGTCGTCTTCGGCGGCTTCTCTGCCGACTCCATCGCCGACCGCCTCGAAGACTCCCGTGCCACCACCATCATCACCGCCGACGGCGGCTACCGCCGCGGCAAAATCGTCCCCCTCAAAGCCAACGTCGACCAAGCCCTCAAAAAATACAAAGGCGTCGAACGCGTCCTCGTCTACGAACGCACCGGCGAAAAAATCCCCATGAAAAAAGGCCGCGACCTCTCCTGGTCCGCCGAAATGGCCAAAGCCTCCCCCAAACACCAACCTAAAGCCTTCGACTCCGAACACCCCCTCTTCATCCTCTACACCTCTGGCTCCACCGGCAAACCCAAGGGCATCCTCCACACCTCCGGCGGCTACCTCCTCGGTGCCTACACCACCTGCAAATACATCTTCGATATGCGCGACGAAGACGTCTACTGGTGCACCGCCGACGTCGGCTGGATCACCGGCCACACCTACATCACCTACGGCCCCCTCGCCAACGGCGTCACCCAAATCATGTACGAAGGCGCGCCCAACTACCCCGACTTCGGCCGCTTCTGGGACATCGTCGAAAAATACAAAGTCTCCATCTTCTACACCGCCCCCACCGCCATCCGCGCCTTCATCAAAGCCGGCGACCACCTCCCCGAAGCCCGTGACCTCTCCTCCCTCCGCCTCCTCGGCACCGTCGGCGAACCCATCAACCCCGAAGCCTGGATGTGGTACCACGAAAAAATCGGCGGCGGCAATTGCCCCATCGTAGACACCTGGTGGCAAACCGAAACCGGTGCCATCATGATCTCACCCCTCCCCGGCGCCACCCCCACCCAACCCGGCACCGCCACCCTCCCCTTCTTCGGCGTCGATGCCGCCATCCTCGACGAAACCGGACAAGAATGTAAGGCCAACGAAGGCGGCAAACTCGTCATCCGCAAACCCTGGCCTTCCATGACCCGCACCATCTACGGAGACAAACGCCGCTTCAAAAAAACCTACTGGAACGACTACGAAGGCATCTACACCGCTGGCGACGGCGCCCGCCGCGACAAAAAAGGAAACTTCTGGATCGTCGGCCGCCTCGACGACGTCCTCAACGTCTCCGGACACCGCCTCGGCACCGCCGAAGTCGAATCCTCCCTCGTCGAACACAAAGCCGTCGCCGAAGCCGCCGTCGTCGGACGCCCCCACGAAATCAAAGGCCAAGGCGTCGTCGCCTTCGTCACCGTCAAAGCCGGCATCAAAACCTCCGACGCACTCAACAAAGAACTCAAAGCCCACGTCGCCAAATCCATCGGCGCCATCGCCCGCCCCGACGAAATCCACTTCGCCCCCGGACTACCCAAGACCCGCTCCGGCAAAATCATGCGCCGCCTCCTCAAAGAATTGGTTGCCAAAGGCTCCGTTTCTGGCAACACCACCACCCTCGAAGATCACGCCGTCATCGCAACCCTCCAACAAAGCATCGCCAAGCAAACAAAATCATGACCCGCAGCGGTTACATCGTCGCCCGAATTCTCTCCGCATTCGGCGTCAGTCCCATCAAACAAATCAGGAACTCCGCCGCCTTCGAAGGCCAACTCCTCCGGGAAAGCGAAGAGGTCCTCGGTCAACTCACCTGGGAACACGTCGAAACAGTTCCCGACCTCACCACCGAATACTGGCAACTCCGCAAACTCTCCAAAAAACACAACGACCTCCACTCAAGGGTCAACGAACTCCTCGACTCCCTCGAAGAAACCCAGGACGCCCGCACAAGCGCCCTCGAAGAAGTCACCCTCCTCACTCGAGAAAAAGTCGACACCCGCGACCGCATCGCCGACGAAATCGAAAGCCACCAGGAACAACTGGAAGAAATCCTCCGAAAAGGCCGCGGCATCAAACGCTCCCACGAAGGCCTCAAAGCCAAACTCGAAGTCCTCCTCGATGAGCCGGATGACTACGCCGCAGAAATCAAAAAAACAAAACTCGAACTCAAGGCCCTCAAAACCGAATTCGAAAACATTAAAAACACCAAACGAGAACTCTCCGAGCAAGTCGCCCAACTCAGCAAAGAACTCACCGAAATCACCTCCGTCATCGAAGAGGACAATGCAAGCGTACGCGCCAGGGCAGAAAACCAATTCAGCGACATCGGCAAAGCCAACAAAGAACTCACCACCCTCCGCAGCGACCTCGCCTCAGTCGAAGAAGACTGCATCGTCATCTTCAAAGTCATCGGTCGCTTCCTCATCGAAAATTCAAAGGAACCCGAAGTTGCCGAAGTCGTCCGCCCCCACCTCCGCCTCATCAAACTCATCCACAACCTCCGCGACTCCATTCGCCGCCAAAACAGCTTGGTCTAACAAATGCCAAGCAGCCGCTTCTTGAAGTCCCTCACCCGCTCAAGCGCACCCTCTCCAAGAAAGTTGGCGTGCCCACACTTTCTCAATCCTGTTCGCTGACTCTTGCCATACAAATGCCAGATCACCTTCTCGTCCTTCGCCAACGAACCCTCCAACTCACCACTCTCCCACAAATCACCTAACAAATTCAACATCACCACCGGACTCAACAACCCCGTCCCCCCCAATTCCAACCCGCAGACCGCTCGCAATTGCTGCTCAAACTGCGAAGTCTCACAAGCATCCATCGTATGATGCCCCGAATTGTGCGGTCGCGGCGCAACCTCGTTCACCAACAACTCCCCGTCACTCCTCACAAAAAACTCAACCCCCAAAATCCCCCGGTAATCCAACGCCTCCACAATCTGACACGCGATCTCTCCTGCCCTCCTCGCCACTTCTTGACCCACCCGCGCCGGCACGATCGACACATCCAACACATGATTCCGATGCTCATTCTCTGCCGCATCGTAAGTTACCACCTCCCCATTCGCCCCCCTCACCGCCATCACCGAAATCTCACAATCAAAATCCACCCACTCTTCCAGAATCGCTCGCTCCCGACCGATTTCATCCCACACCAACCCCGCCTGCTCACCCCCCGAACACTTCACCTGCCCCTTGCCGTCATACCCCCACTCCGTCGTCTTCAGAACTGACTCCCCAAACTCCAACAAAGCCGCAGCCAGCGTATCCTCATCCTCCACAATCACAAATCGCCCACACGGAATCCCATACTCAACGAAAAAGCTCTTCTCCAACGAACGATCCCGCGCAACCGAAATCGCCCTCGGCTCCGGAAACAGCGGCACCCCATCTGCCACTGCCGCAAGAGTCTGCGGAGGCACATTCTCAAACTCAACCGTTGCCACATCCACCTCTTCAAGAAACCGCGCCAAGCCCTCCGCCGAATCAAACAAATCCGAAATCAACACATCAGCCACCCCCTGTGTCGGCTCGTCTCCACCCCCTCCACTCCACACCACCGTCCGATAACCCATTCGCCTCGCTTCCAGACAAAGCATCCTCCCCAACTGACCACTCCCCAGAATCCCCAGCGTCGAACCGGGCAAACACATCCAATCACTCATTGCGGCAATTCCTTCGCCAAAACCGTCTCCGTCTGTTTCTCACGAAACGCATCCAAGCGCTTCGCCACTCCTTCATCCGATAGCGCCAAAATCGCCGCCGCTGTCAAACCCGCGTTCGCCGCACCCGACTCCCCAATGGCAAAAGTGGGCACCGGAACCCCCTTCGGCATCTGCACAATCGACAACAGCGAATCCATCCCACTCAAAGCCTTCGAACGAACCGGAACTCCCAACACCGGCACTCGCGTCACCGCCGCCAACATCCCCGGCAAATGCGCTGCCCCTCCCGCACCCGCGATAATCACTTTCAATCCGCGTCCCAACGCCTCTTTCCCATAACTCATCAACAACTCCGGCGTCCGATGCGCGCTCACCACGCTGGCCTCACATGAAATCCCCATCTCCTTCAAGACCTCCACCGCCTTCTCCATCGTCGGCCAATCCGAATCACTGCCCATCACCACCCCCACCGCGATTTCCTGCTCGCTCATACCTCCAGAATGCGCCCTCCCTCCCGACTCGACAAGGGCCCTTTGTTGCAGTGACTTGTCTCCACAACTCCAACCCTCCATGAAGCTCTTCACCTACACCGGCGGTCTTGTCGCCACCAATGCCTACGTCCTCCAATCCCACTCCGGAACCCTCCTCATCGATGCCCCCAAAGATGTATTCCCTTGGCTCGCCTCCAAAAACCTCACCCCCGATGCCCTCCTCCTCACCCACCAACACTTCGACCACGTCGAAGACGCCCACCTCTTCGAAGGACCCATCTACGCCCAGAGTCCCTTCAGCCGCGACCTCACTCTCGACCAACAAGCCCGCGACTGGGGCCTTCCAGTTCAAGTTCCCGAATTCTCCGTCTCAATTCTCTTAACGTCAGAATCCACCATCACACTCGCCGGATTCCAAATCTCCATCCTCCCCCTTCCAGGTCACTCCCCCGACTCCCTCGTCTACCACATCCCCGCCGAAACAATCGCTCTCGCCGGGGATACCCTCTTCGCTGACGGCATCGGCCGCACCGACCTCCCCCACGGAGAACACCAAACCCTCATCTCCGGCATCCGCTCAACACTTCTCACCCTTCCGCCCGACACCAGAATCCTTCCCGGACACGGCCCCGAAACCAACATCGCCCACGAACAAAACAACCCCTTCCTCCAATAAAAAACCGCTCTCCGGAGAGAGCGGCCCCTGTGGAATTGGGTAATTCGGTCCGGTTGCTTAGAAATTCACGCGAACGCCTCCGCCCAAAGCGAAGTCGTCAATGCCATCAACAGGAGTCCCGGCCAACTCGAAGTCGTCCGTAACAAAATAACGCACCCCGGCATAGAGCTCGACATGATCGGTCAAGCAGTAGGTCAAACCAGCAAACAACTGCCAGGCTAAGCCAGAATCATCATCACCATCCACCTTCTTCGCATGAGCTGACTCGCCATCAAAGAACGCCGCTCCAACACCACCTCCAAGATAGAAGTTCAAAGACTCCGTCAAAGCCATCTCCACCTTGTAGTTCAACAGCAAGGGAACCAGCTCCAGATCCGCTCCCGAATAATCATACTCAATCCAGCCCGCCTCAACAAACAACGCATGGCTGAAGCGACCCTTCCGGCCAAAATCATAACCAAGATGCCCATTGTAGTAGGCCGCTTCCGTATCGAAGAAGTAATCCACTCCTCCACCCACAAACCACCCGGAATGATCCAGACAACTTGCCTTCTCAACGACGGGAGGAACGATCGCACTCGCAGCAGCCCCCTTCGCCATCGAACCAGTATCCCCTGCGAAAACAAATCCCGCAGAAGCCAACACAACCGTGATGATGGGTAATTTCATTACAAGATTACAAATACTTGATATTTAAGCTTACTGTCAATTTAATTTTTCTTAAATACCTGCCCCCTGTCGCCCGAAAATCAATTACCCCTTGCGTAATTTCAACCCTATGCTCATTTTCACTTGCGACAGAAAATTATGAACGCAATCGCTGCCTCCGCGTTTACCCTATGGAACTCCTCCATCGGGAAAAAAACCGTCGTCGCCGCCACCGGGCTGTTTTTTATCGTATTTTTGATGGCCCATCTGGGTGGCAACCTGCTCCTTTTCGTCGGTCAGGACGCCTTCAATGCCTACGCCCACAAACTTCATCATCTCGGGGAAGGCAGCGTCATCTGGATCGCCCGCTTTGTCCTCCTCGCCGCCATCACCCTCCACGTCGTGGCAACCATCCAGCTCACCAAGGCCAACCGTGCTGCTCGCACGGCTTATGCCCACGAAGGAACCCTTCGAGCCACAAAATCATCCAAAATCATGATCTGGTCTGGCCTCACCGTCCTCGCCTTCATCATCTACCACATTCTCCACTTCACCACCCGCACCTCGAGCGCCACCCTCGCCAAAATCGTCAACACCCCCGACCCCAACGGCTACAAAAACGCCTACGGAATGGTCATCGAAGGCTTCCGAAACATCCCCACCTCCATCTTCTACGTGATTGCCATCACCCTCCTCTGCTCACACCTCTCCCACGGCTTCGCCAGCGCCTTCCAAACCCTCGGCCTTCGCAGCAAAAAAACCAGCGATCTCCTCAACAACCTCGGCAAAGTCTACTCCGTCGGCATCTGGCTCGGCTTTGTCTCCATTCCTATCTCCATCCTCATTTTCGGATACGGCAAATAACCTCGACACCTTCCCATGAGCGAAACCACCGACAAAGTCCCAGACGAAGCACTCAAAGAAAAACGCGGCACCCTCGACTCCGCAATTCCAGACGGCCCCCTCGCCGGAAAATGGGCCAAACACAAACAAGAATCCAAGCTCATCAACCCCGCCAACAAACGAAAATATTCCATCATCGTTGTTGGCTCAGGTCTCGCCGGCGGCTCCGCTTCGGCTACCCTCGCCGAACTCGGCTACCAAGTGAAGTGCTTCTGCTACCAGGACTCCCCTCGCCGCGCCCACTCCATTGCTGCACAAGGAGGCATCAACGCCGCCAAAAACTACCGCAACGACGGCGACTCCGTCCACCGCCTCTTCTACGACACCATCAAAGGCGGCGACTTCCGCTCCCGCGAAGCAAACGTCTACCGCCTCGCCGAAGTCTCCACCAGCATCATCGACCAATGCACCGCCCAAGGCGTTCCCTTCGCCCGCGAATACGGCGGCCTCCTCGACAACCGCTCCTTCGGGGGAGCCCAAGTCTCCCGCACCTTCTACGCCCGCGGGCAAACCGGACAACAACTCCTCATCGGCTGCTACCAAGCCCTCGAAAAAGAAGTCCAAAAAGGCGGCGTTGAAATGTTCAACCGCCACGAAATGCTCGACCTCGTCATCGTCAACGGCCACGCCAAAGGCGTCATCATGCGCAACATGATCACCGGCGAAATCACTCGCCACGCCGCCGACACCGTCATCCTCGCCACCGGCGGCTACGGAAACGTCTTCTACCTCTCCACCAACGCCATGGGCTGCAACGTCATGGCCGCCTGGAAAGCCCACAAACGCGGCGCCTTCTTCGCCAACCCCTGTTACACCCAAATCCACCCCACCTGCATCCCCGTCTCCGGCGACTACCAATCCAAACTCACCCTCATGTCCGAGTCCCTCCGCAACGACGGACGCATCTGGGTCCCCAAATCAAAAGAAGATGCCCAAGCCATCCGCGAAGGCAACAAAACCGCCGCCGACATCCCCGAAGACGCACGCGACTACTACCTCGAACGCAAATACCCCTCCTTCGGTAACCTCGCCCCCCGCGACATCTCCTCCCGCTCCGCCAAAGAAGCCTGCGACGATGGTCGCGGCGTCGCATCTACGGGACTTGGCGTATTTCTCGACTTCTCCGATGCCATCAACCGCCTCGGCGAAGACACCATCCGTGCCCGCTACGGCAACCTCTTCCAAATGTATGAAAAAATCACCGGCGACAACCCCTACCAGGTCCCGATGAAAATCTACCCTGCTGTCCACTACACCATGGGAGGCCTCTGGGTCGACTACAACCTCCAGTCCAACATCAAAGGCCTCCACGTTCTCGGCGAAGCCAACTTCTCCGACCACGGGGCCAACCGCCTCGGCGCCTCCGCCCTCATGCAAGGCCTTGCTGATGGCTACTTCGTCATCCCCACCACCGTCGCCAACTACCTCGCCAGCGAAGCCCCCGGCACCGTCTCCACCACCGACAGCGCCTTCGACGAAGCCGAAAAAGCCGTCCACGAACGCATCGACAAACTCATGGCCATCCAAGGCACCCGTTCCGTCGACTCCTATCACCGCGAACTCGGACTCCTCGTCTGGGACAAATGCGGCATGGACCGCCGCAAAGAAGGCCTCGAATTTGCCCTCAAAGAAATCAACCGCATCCGCGAAGACTTCTGGCAGAACGTCCGCATCCCAGGCTCCAAGGACGGAGTCAATGCCGAACTCGAAAAGGCCGGCCGCGTCGCCGACTTCTTCGAATTCGCCTACACCCTCTGCTACGACGCCCTCCACCGCGAAGAATCCTGCGGCGGCCACTTTCGAGGCGAACACCAATTCACCGAAACCGACCCCGAAGTCCAAGACGGTCGCACCGGCCCCGGCGAAGCCAAACGCCACGACTCCCAATTCCAATTTGTCTCCGCCTGGGAATTCACCAGCGTCGGCCAAGACCCCATCCTCCACCGCGAAGAACTCGTCTACGAAGAAGTCCAACCCTCCATCCGCAGCTACAAGTAACATCGTTGATCCACTCTCATCTCTCATGAACCTCACCTTGAAAGTCTGGCGACAATCCGGTCCCGAAGCGAAAGGCCATATCGAAACCTACCCCGCCAACGACATTCCCACTAGCGCCTCCTTCCTCGAGATGCTCGACATCGTCAACGAAGGTCTCATCAACAAAGGCGAAGAACCCATCCACTTCGACCACGACTGCCGCGAAGGCATTTGCGGCATGTGCTCCCTCACCATCAACGGTGTCCCCCACTCCAACGAAAAAGCCATCACCACCTGCCAACTCCACATGCGTCACTTCGAAGATGGCGAAACCATCTGGATTGAACCCTTCCGCGCGAACGCCTTTCCCGTCCTCAAAGACCTCATGGTCGATCGCTCCGCCTTCGACCGCATCATCTCGTCCGGCGGCTACATCGACGTCCGCACCGGCTCCGCCCCCGACGCCAACTCCGTCCCCATCGACAAAAAAAACGCCGACGAAGCCTTCGAAGCCGCCGCCTGCATCGGCTGCGGTGCCTGCGTCGCCGCCTGCAAAAACGCCTCCGCCATGCTCTTCGTCTCAGCCAAGGCCGCTCACCTCAACAAACTCCCCCAGGGCCAACCCGAAAAAGACAAACGCGTCCTCGCCATGGTCCGCGCCATGGACAACGAAGGCTTCGGCAACTGCACCAACCAATACGAATGCGAAGCCGCCTGCCCAAAAGAAATCTCCGCCGACAACATCGCCAAACTCAACCGCGACTATCTCGCCGCCTCCACCAAAGAAGCCCTCGCATGATTCGGCTCCCGCTTGTTCTCCCCGGGTGAGCACCCCAACATCCGAAAGATTCCCCTCCGAATCTTCGTCTCCCAAACCATGCCGGTCACGCGCTCATTACGCCTCGCTCCCCTCTCCCTTTGCGCTGCCTGCTTCTGCATCTCCTCTTGCCAAACCATCACCCAACGACCCACTTCAAACGTCGAAATTGACGTCCCCCTGGCCTTCGCCAGTGCCTCCTCAAAACAAAATCAACAAATCGCCTTCGGCTGGCTCAAAGAATTCAACGACCCACAACTCTCTTCACTCGTTCATCGATCACTCGCCAACAACCCAGACCTCAAAGTCACTGCCGCTAACTTTCGCCGCGCCAAAGAAGACCTCATCATTGCACGCGCGGCCCGCCTTCCCACGCTATCAGGAAATTCCCGCGGCTCCCTCTCCCGTTCCGACGGCGAAACATCCGACTCCTACGGCCTCAGCGTCAGCACAAGCTGGGAACCGGACCTCTGGGGACGTCTCCGCGATCTCGAAAAAGCCTCATTCGCCGACTACCAAGCCGCCGTTGCCGACTTCCGCGCCGCCCAACTCTCTCTCGCCGCCAACACCGCCCAAGCCTACTGCAACCTCATCACCGCTGAACAACAACTCACCCTCGCCGAACAAACCCTCACCTCCTTCCAAAAAAACTTCAACATCATCGAACGCGGCTACAAAGCCGGCACCCTCCGCGCTCTCGACGTCAACTTCGGCCGTAACAATGTCGCCTCCGCCGAGCGCAGCGTCCGCTCTCGCCGCCTCGCCCGCAACAACGCCGCCCGCACCCTGCAACTCCTCCTCGGCAACTATCCCGACGCCTCCATCAATGCCGCCACCCGACTCCCGAACCTGAAGAAAAACGTGCGCGCCGGCCTCCCCGCCTCTCTCCTCGAACGCCGTCCGGACCTCGCCGCCGCTCGCGCTCGCATCTTTGCCTCCGCCAAATCCGCCGACGCCTCCCGCAAATCTCTGCTCCCCAACCTCCGGCTCACCGGCTCAAGCGGAACCTCTTCCACCCAGCTCCGCAACCTCCTCGATCCCGCCACCCTCGTCTCATCACTCACCGCCTCACTCACCCAATCCTTCTTCACCGGCGGAGAACTCTCCTCCCGTGCAAGACGCAGCCTCCTCTCAAATCCACAAGCCATTGATCGCTACCTCAGCGACGCCCTCCAAGCATTCCGCGAAGTAGAATCCGCACTCGATGCCGACCAGTCACTCGCCGAACAAGAATCCTTCCTCAAAAAAGAAGTCCGGCAGGCCACTCTCGCCGAGCAACAAGCCGAACGGGATTTGATCGAAGGACTCGATACGCGCGCCGGCTCCCAAATCTTGGAAGTGCTCGAAGCACAAAGACGGGCTCTCAACGCTCGCTCTAATCTCATCAACCTCCGGAATCAGAGAATTCAAAACCGCCTCGATCTCTATCTGGCCCTCGGAGGCTCATTTGAGTGAGGCGGTTGAAAAAAGAACACACTCTACCAAGTCGTCGGCGCACCAATCGTATTAATCTGGCTCACTGGCGAACCGAAAAGCTGGACCGCGAAAACACGTCCATGTGCATCATAAGCAACCCCAACTCCCGTAGTTGACCACTTCGAATGAATCTGATGGCGATGATTCGAAGAACGAAGCCATCCCGAAAGAAACTTGCCCGCAAGATCCTCGCCCTGCCCCATTTTCGACGAAGCAATCACATTCTCAGAAAGCTCATTAATCTGATACTTCTTACGTGCAACCAAAGCTCTTCCCTCAAAGCCAAAGTGAGAAATCAATTTACCCTCAAGGCCGAATTTTCCCGCATTATCGCGCATGTAATTCGCATGCTGCTGGGCAAGCTTATCAAGTCCGGAATGGCCCTTGAGAGCATTCAGACCCTGCGTCTGACGATAGACATTGACCTCTCGGCGAATTTCAGCAGCCAATCCGCGTACGGGTGAATGCGTCGAAGGCTCGGTGGCTTTGACCGCAATGTCGTTGGAGGTTCCACAGCTCACCAAGGCAAGCGGTGCGAGAAGAACGAGAACAAATAATGATTTCATAAGGGTGAATTGTTGTAGTGAACGCTTAGGTTTTACTGACAAACAAGATCTTTAGACAACATGGTGTTTTTAAAAATTTTCATAAACCATTGATTACCAAAACCATTTTTTCTCAAACTGCGATGAAATAAGTTAACCTTAATTTTAAGAAGAATTAACTAAATATCATTCACAGCCTAGACTCAGCTCGAACTTGTCAGCACGCAAGAAACAAAAATCCCCTCCCGAGTGCGTCTTTCCAAGACTTTGGGCACACTTCCCATTATTTTTGCCCTTGTCGTAACCTTCACGAAGCTCCTAAGCTGAGGGATGGCTAAAGACCTGAACGGATTGCACCCTACCACCGATTCGTCTGTCCCGCCCAACATCCTTCTCGCCTTCGATTGGTTTGACCCCCGGATTTATCGCGGAATCGCTCATTACTCCGTTGAAGCCAATTGGCATCTCTCTCCTTACTTTTACTCCGAGCGCCATATCCCCTACGGCTGGCCAGGAGACGGCGTCATCACCTGCTACGGAAACGCCATTTCCGATTTTGTGGATTCCCTCAATATACCCACCGTCGACATCAGCGTCATCCCCCTCAAACGCCCCGTCCCGAAAGTCCTCACCGACAATCGGCGCATCGCTGAACTCGCCGTAGCCCACTTCGAAAAAAGAGGCTACCAGCACTTTGCCTTCTTCTCTTGGCCCACAATACCCATCAACGCCATCCGCCTCGATGAATTCCGCAACGCCGCCGAACGCGCCGGAGTCCCCCCGGAAAACTTCCACGTCATCCAACAGGCCCCGCCTGAAATCCTCCAAGACTGGAAAGCCCACACCGGCTACATCCGCCGCCAACTCGAAAACCTCCCCCGCCCTCTCGGCGTCTTCACCGGGCAAGACAACCTCGGTGCCACTCTCATCGATGTCTGCGCGCGAAGCGACATCCACGTTCCTGACGAAGTAGCCGTTCTTGGCGTAGACAACATCGAATTCCTCTGCGACAGCCTCGCCGTCCCGCTTTCCAGTGTCGATACCCGCCTCGAAGAACTCGGCTACCAAGCCGCAAACCAGCTCCACAAACTTCTGAAGGGCGAAATCACCAACCACGAAGCTCCCCTCTACGTCTCCCCAGGACAAATCATCCGGCGCCGCAGCTCAGAAGCCCTCGCCGTATCCCACCCGAAAGTCGCCGAAGCCCTCCAAATTATGCGCGCGAATTTCGGCAACGGCCTCACTCTTGAACAAGTTTCCGAAGCCGTCAAAATGTCCAAGCGAGGTCTCGAAAAAGCCTTCCAAAAACACCTCAGCCGCTCCCCAGCTACAGAACTCAGACGCATCCGCCTCGACCACGCCAAACGCATGCTCGCTCAAACCGACACCAAAATCGAATCCATCGCCCTCGAATGCGGCTACTGCAATAGCTCCAACCTGAGCCTCGCCTTCAAAAAAGACACTCAACTCTCTCCCCGCGAATACCGCCAGAAATTCACCGGTCAATTGCAAGAATTCTAAACGGAGAAGGCCCCGCTCTTTCTCGAACGGGGCCTTCATTGGTTACGGGGCTCAGATTTGAACTGAGGACCTTCAGGTTATGAGCCTGACGAGCTACCTGGCTGCTCCACCCCGCGGTTAATAATAAATCCCTTCCTTGCGGCCGGGCCGTGGAAAATAGCCCGTTAAAAGTGCGAAGCAAGCCCATTCTGACTCTTTTCGAAGTCAAGTCGCACTCTTGAACCCGATTTCCACAACCCTATTCTCACCCAATGGAATACGTCATTACCCTCCTCCTCCTCGTTCTCCTTCAAGCTGTTCTCGGCTTCGACAACCTTCTCTACATCTCCCTCGAATCCAAACGAGTCGCTCCCGAAAAACAGGCTTACGTCCGCCGCCTTGGCATCGGACTCGCCGTCGGCTTCCGCATTATCCTCCTCTTCGTCGTCGTCTCTCTCGTAGAAAACTTCCAAGACCCCTGGTTCAGTCTCTCCTTCAAAGGCGTCGCTGAAGGCACCTTTAATCTCCACTCCCTCATCGTGCTCCTCGGTGGAGTCTTCATCCTCTACACCGCCCTCAAAGAGATTTTTCACATGATCGGCGATCCCCATCTCGGCCACGGCAACCAAAAACCCGCCTCGGTCACCAAGACCGTCTCCCTCATCGTCACCATGAACGTCATCTTCTCTTTCGACTCCATCCTCTCTGCGATGGCCCTTGCCAAAAACGAAAAGACCGGCGACCCCCGCCTCCCTCTCATGATCATCGCCATCCTCATCGGCGGAGCCCTCATGATCTGGCTTGCCGACAAAGTCTCCGCCTTCCTTCAGAAGAACCGCATGTATGAAGTTCTTGGCCTGTTCATTCTCTTCATCGTCGGCATCATGCTCCTCACCGAAGGCGCCCACCTCGCCCACCTCAAAATAGCCGGAAACGAAATCGTCGCCATGACCAAAACAACCTTCTACTTCGTCGTTGGCGTCCTAGTCCTCACCGACCTCGTCCAAACTCGCTACCAAAGAAACCTCCTCGCCAAACAAGAAGCCAAACTGGCCAACCGGCCTAGTTAGTATTCTCTTCAAGCCGGAAGAACTTTCTGGGCACCTCCAGCGTCGGCAACACCCAGAGGGTCTCTTCGTCGACAGCGACCGCTGTGACTTCGCTCTGCCAGCTAACAAGATTCTCAGAAGTCCATACGCTGTAGCTCTTGCCAATTTCGACACGGGTTCCAAATGCAGTAAATCCATCAAACCTCTGTAAGCCTTCAGCAAAATCGATAGGAAAATCACGAGTGCTATTGTAAGCCCCACTGATATCAATCGTGTAAGAAAAAGCTGTCCCATTAAAGCTTCCAAGTCCCCAGTTGGAAACCGCCTCTACAGCTTCGGGTAAGAGCGTCACCACACCTGTAGTAAAGTCAATACTAGCCTGCGGACCATTCGCACTCTCGGGGATAAGCCCATCTGGCGTTGCCATCAGATAGTAAAGTCCAGGCAACCAATTCTGGCCTGCTCCGGATAGCGAAACCACCCCATTCGGTCCCGCGCTCTGTCCAGCAATCAAGTGCCCGAATTGGTTAAACAGAAACAACTGACCCGTTTCATTAAAGGAATCGTCGCGCGGTTCAATTGTCGCTTCAAATGCGTCAGGCGACGCGATCGAAATCCGAAAAGCATCAGCGTCAAACACCGAGGAAAAATCACCTCGAACGTGCTCCAAGACGGAATCATACGGGCTGTTGATCGCCTCTGCAGGAAGCGCCCCTGAATCAGAAAACTCACTCATCACCGTAGGCGTTACTGAGCCAACTCCATTAAGATCTGACAATCGAACCAACTCAATTTGATTCCCACTCAAGGCAACATCCCAGATCCGTACATTATCAATATATCCATCAAAAGAACGACTCAACACTTCGTTGTTTCCAATCAAAAGCGGATTAGAGCGACTTGGCATACTGCTCGTGTAACTGATTCGTGTTACGATCAACTGAGTCAACGCCGTTCGCGTACCCTTGAAATACTGCGCCGTATCGGTCGCATCATCGAATGTCACAGCCAAAAACACCCACTCTTCGGTCTCTGGAAAATTTCCGATTCCAGAAGATTCCCCTTCCAAATTCACCTCCAACCTCAGTCGATCAGGATCATCCGAAAATAAAAGCCAATCACGCCCATTTTCAATCAAACGCCCTCCTCCATCATTAAGCGAACTCCCTTGATCGGTCCGATACCAGAGCGTCACTGTCAGACCGCTCAACCCATCGACCTCCTGCACATTGCCAAAAAATAAAATCCCAGTTCCTGTACTGGGGTCAATATCCCCCATCCCTTGCGATGCCGTATTGTCGAAGCACAGATCAACAGCCGACCCTTCAATACTCGAGACCCCCAATCCAGTTGTCGTTGCTGGACTCTGCACGAAGCCTTGCACTGGCACTGCGCCCGAACTCTCTTGAACGTTGGAATTCTTGTTAAAAAGTAACTGAACAACGGGCTCCTGTGGAATCTCGGAAAGCCCGGGGGCAATAGCAAAAAAATATAAAACCGAAGCTGCTTTGAAGCTATTCATAAACCTAACAACCGTAATATCAAACAATTCAAGTAATCTATAAAGTTAATTTTTCCTAAATACTGGCATTAAGAGCCTTACTAGGCCGGGTGGCCTGCCTTTTTCTTGCCATCACCTCCAAACCAAACTACCTCTGCCCGCCCGAACAACGGTCGGTTAGCTCAGTGGTAGAGCGCTTGCTTCACACGCAAGATGTCACTGGTTCAAATCCAGTACCGACCACCATCCTGCTTCAGAAATCCACCGAAGTTCCCAACTCTGCGACTTCCACATCGCCATCATGGATGTCTTTCAAAGCCTCACAAAGAGCCTCCGAACGCTTCGGCTCTCCATGCACTAACCAAACCTTCTTCTTCGGCCCGCTCATCGCTTGGAAATAATCCAGCAACTCCGAATGATCCGCATGACCCGAGAATGAATCAACCATCTCAATCCCTGCTCGCACCGGATACTCCTCCCCGAAAATCTTCACCTCGTCCCAACCTTCCCTCAGCTTCCATCCCAGAGTCTGTTCCGCACAATAACCTACGAAAAATACCGTATTCTGCGGATGACTGACTCCATTCTTCAAATGATGCAAAATCCGACCCGCTTCACACATCCCAGAGGCCGAGATGATAATGCACTGCTCCTCACGCTGGTTCAATTTCTTCGACTTCTCAACCGAGCGAATCAAGGTCAACCCCTCAAATCCGAATGGATTCCGCTTCGAATGAAGAAAATCATAAACCTCTTCATTAAAGCACTCGGGATGAAGCCGGAAAATCTCCGTTGCATTCGTCGCTAGCGGACTATCCACAAAGACATCCACTTCAGGGATAGCCTTCTCTTCAAACAGCTGATGCAAAACATAAAGAATCTGCTGCGTGCGCTCCACTGCGAAACAAGGAATGATGACCTTCCCCCCACGCTCAAGAGCCTTGTTCAACACCGCCGCAACCTCCTTCTCCGAACCAGTCCCTAACTCATGTTCCCGCCCGCCATACGTACTCTCCATCACGAGAAAATCAATATTCTCCGCCACCACAGGATCGCGCAAAATATCGTTGTTGCCCCGCCCAACATCTCCCGAAAACAAAAAACGCTTCGTTTCTCCATCTGCCTCGTCCTCGACTTCTAACAAAACCTGCGCACTACCCAGAATATGTCCCGCATCGAGGAAGGTCAGCGTCACCCCTTTCCCGATCATCATCGGCCTCCCATATCCCAAATTCACAAACTGCCGCAGACACTTCTCCGCATCCATCTCGTTATAAAGTGGCTCCACCGGTGGCAATCCCTCTCTCTTTCGATGCTTATTCAACCACTTCGTGTCACTCGTCTGAATCCGCGCCGAATCCGGCAGCATGATGGCGCACAAATCTCGGGTCGCAAAAGTCGCATAAATATTCCCCGTGAATCCCTTCTTCGACAAATTGGGCAAATTTCCCGCATGATCAATGTGCGCGTGCGAAAGCACGACACTGTCAATCGTCGCCGGATCAAAATGAGGAAAACAGCAATTCACCTCAAATGCGTCCTTTCTTCGTCCCTGATACAACCCGCAATCCAATAAAATCCGCTGCCCGTTTGCCTCCAGAAGATGCTGAGAACCAGTCGTCGTCCCTGCAGCACCACAAAATGTCAATCTCACGCAACAAGGCTAGCAAACACGTTCATGGCTCCAACCGAAAAAACAATTGCACCTCTCCCGCCGCCCCGCTACTGCCCTTCCAGCTTGAAAGCCTTCAAAATCAGCCTACTGCTCATTCCCATCGCCATCTTGGGAATCTTTCGGCTGTCTCACATCCCCGTCTCCCAAAACAACCCCTCTCCCCCGCCAGACCGTCTCGAGGAACGCCTGCAACAATTCTTCAAAACCAGAAAACTCACCCCACTCGTCGCTTGAAAGCCGGGGCACATTCGTTCAGTTAAAGTTCGGATGCATCACTGGTTTATTCTCGGCCTCGCCATCAGCACCCTCGCCGCGACGGAACAAAGAAATGTCATCCTCATCATGACCGATGACCAAGGCTACGGCGATCTCAGCTGCTTTGGCTCAAAAGCCATCAAGACCCCTCATCTCGACCAACTCGCTTCCGAGGGCCGCAAATTCACCTCCTTCATGGTCGCCAGCCCCGTCTGCACACCCTCCAGAGCCGCTCTCATGACAGGTTGCTACCCCAAGCGCGTCGGCCTTCACAAAGGCGTCCTCTTCCCAAAATCAGAAACCGGTCTCAACCCGACGGAATGGACCATCGCAGACCACTTCAAATCCCACCGCTACGCCACCGCCTGCTTCGGCAAATGGCACCTCGGCCACCACCCCCAAGTCCTCCCCACCTCGAACGGCTTCGACCACTACTATGGTATTCCTTACTCCAACGACATGAACCATCCCGACAACTCCGGCAAACCCAAAATGGGCGCCGAAGGCATGGACACTCTCTGGATCGACCCCGAATCAACCCTCACCAAATGGCAAACTCCACTCCTGCAAGACACCACAATCATCGAACTCCCAGTCGACCAACGCACCATCACTCGCCGCTGCACCGACCACGCCATCACCTTCATCAAGAACCATCGCCACAGCCCCTTCTTCCTCTACCTCCCCTACTCCATGCCACACATTCCGCTCTACCTGCCTGACGAACTCCACCACCCCAACCCTAAAAAAGCTTACCCCCTCGTCATCCAACACATCGACGAACAAATCGGCCGCATCACCCAAACCCTCAAGGACGAAAACCTCACCCAAAAAACCATCCTCATCTTCACTTCCGACAACGGACCTTGGCTCATCTACAAACACCATGGCGGCTCCGCTGGCCATCTCAGGCAGGGCAAATCCACCAACTTCGAGGGCGGTCAACGCGTCCCCTGCATCATGTGGGCCCCAGGCCTCATTCCACCGAACACCACATGCCCCGACCTCATCGCCGCTTTCGATCTCCTTCCTTCCCTCGCCACCCTCACCAAAACCCCTCTCCAGCTACCAGCCCCCATCGATGGCACTGACCAATCACCCGCCATCCTCGGCACTGCTCCCAGCTCTCGCCGCAACTTCATCTACTACAACGCCTGGGCAGGAATCGCCTCCGGTATCCGCCTCGACAATTGGAAATTCCTCCAAGTCCAACCCCGCAAAAACAAAAACGCCAAAACAGCCACCTACCTCTTCAACCTCGCAACCGACCCCTCCGAATCAAACAATCTTGCTTCTCAACAACCGGAAAGAGTTGCCAAACTCCGTTCCCTCATGGAGAAAGCCGACTCCGAAATCACCCGAAATTCCCGTCCCGTCTGGCGAATGCCAAAACCATGAGCGTCTTCTCCTCGATCGTCGAATTCTTCAAACCGAGTCGCAAGTGGCATCGCCGCCGCAATGTTAATCGCGCCCTACCCGTTCCCGTCAAAACCGAAGACCTCACCTGGTAAAAAACAACCGACTCGAACACGACCGTCAACCCGGACTCCGAGTCTTACCGCTCCCCTTACCACATTCCCATCATCCTCGTTTCCATCCTTCTCACCTGCGGTATCCTCGCCATCTTTATCCTCGAACCTCGCGATCAGACGGCTCAAACCACCCCCGTAAATCCCGTCCCGAAACCTCCTGAATTTCCCCTTCCTCAAGAAGTGGCCAAAGACTTCCTCGACGAAGAAGACACGGCCGCAAAGCTCGCCTACTGCCGACACCCCGAAAAAACGCGTCTCCTCATCGACAACTTTCCCGAACAGACCAAAATCAAAATCCCGGGCCTCCTCCGCCCCCTCGAACGCCAAGTCACCCTCGAAGGAACACTTATTAGCCCCTTCGAATTCAACTACCGGGACGGCAGCCAGCGAACCATCTTTGTCGTAGACACCCCCGAGGGTCCAAAAGTGGATTGGCCAGCCTTCGCTCGCCACAACTCCGCCCCTTGGGAAAGCATCCTCAACAATCAAGTCGACTCAGCCGAAGTCCGCATGAACTTGAACTCCTCGAACTACTACAACTTCGAATACTCCGACGATTCACTCTGGCAGGCCTTCAACCTCGAAAGCCCTGATCTCGACGACCAAATCGTCGGTTACGCCAAGCGTGGATCCCTCACCGCTCGCATACTCGCCCGTTCCAAAAAAGACAAACCCCGCGTCCTCCTCCGACTCGCCCTCAACGACTCCGTCGTCAAACACCGCCAAGTCGAAATCACGGAAGTCCTCTCCCTCTCCTGGATCCAAGGTGAACAGTCTCTCCAGAGCCTCTACGAAGACGAATCCAACGAATAACCCCGCTCGATGGCCAGATACCTCATCTCCACCGAAGCCCTCGAAAACAACGCCCGCATCCTCAGCTCCTTGGCCGACGAATCTGGCGCCAAAATCGTCCTCGCACTCAAAGCATTCGCCCTCTGGCCCACCTTTCCCCTCCTCGCCAAATACCTTCATGGCTGCTGCGCATCAGGCCTTTGGGAAGCCCAACTCTCTCACCAAAAATTCCAAAAAGACACCCTCACTTACTCTCCCGCCTACTCTCACGAAGATCTGACCCAACTTCTCGAAATCTCCACTCATCTCGACTTCAACTCCCTCTCTCAATGGCACCGCTTCCGCGACCAATGCCTCTCTCACCCTCGCCACCAAACTGGCGCACTCCACTTCGGCCTCCGCATCAACCCCCAGCACTCCACCGGACAAACCCCACTCTACGACCCCTGCTCACCCGGCTCACGCCTCGGCATCACTGCCGACCAACTTCACGACCCCGACCTCTCCGGCATCTCAACCCTTCACCTCCACACCCTCTGCGAACAACCCTTCGCCGACCTCGCATCCACGGTCGAAGCCGTAGAAAATCAATTTCAACCCCTTCTCTCCTCTCCCAAAATCACCAATCTCAACCTCGGCGGCGGCCACTGGATCACCAAACCCGACTACGACCGCCCCGCTCTCATCGAACTCATCCAACACCTTTCCTCAAAATACCGGGTGCAAATCTGGCTCGAACCCGGCGAGGCGCTCGCCATCCACTCCGGCATCCTCGAAACCACCGTCCTCGATGTCTTCACGACCAATAACCTTCGCCACGCCATCCTCGACATCTCCCCCACCTGCCACACTCCCGACGTCCTCGAAATGCCCTACCGGCCCGACATCACTCTCAGAGAGGAGCGGGGAGCAGCAGCTCCGCAAAACAACCAAAGAAAAACACATCCGCCATCCCAAGCCCCAGTCCCGCATCGACTCGGTGGCCTCTCCTGCCTCGCCGGCGACACCTTCGGTGACTACTCCTTCCCTCGCACCCTGAAAATAGGAGACACCCTCTCCCTCCACGACATGGCCCACTACACCTTCGTCAAATCCACCCTCTTCAACGGCATCCCCCACCCCGACCTCGCCCTCCAACATCCCGACGGCACCATCGAAACCCTCCGCAACTTCACCTTTCACGACTTCGAGTCGCGCTTGGGTAACAATCATGAAGCCCTTCCCAAAATCTCTCCAAAAAAACTCCCCCCCACCTCCACAGCCAAAAAATAAGCGGAGAGTGAAGGAATCGAACCCACCAGACCCCGTTAGAAGTCTCAACGGTTTTGAAGACCGCGGCGGCCACCAGGCACGCAAAACTCTCCGCAATCAAACTGCGCGCATTCCCCGCCACACGCAAGCCCTCAAGGACGATTAGTCCTCAGACTTTTCTTCCTCAGCCGCAGGCGCTTCCTCCGCAGGGGCAGGAGCCTCTTCCTTGGTCTCAGGCTCAACCGCAGCTTCCACCTCGGAAGGAACATCCGCTGCCGGAGTATCCTCAACCGGAGTCTCAGCGGGCTTTTCCGCCTCAACCGGCTTCTCCTCCGCGACCTTCTTGGCAGCCACTTTTTTCGCAGCCTTCTTCGCGACTTTCTTAGCCGCTTTCTTGGCAGCCTTCTTTGCTGCAGGCTTCTCAGCTGCATCCTGAGACTTTCCATTCTTCTTCGCAAAAACGGCGTTGGCCTTCGCCAATTCCTTCTTCCGCTTCAAATATTCCTTCCGGCGTCGGCGCTTGATAACCTTATTATGCTGCTGGCCCATAATCAGTCGAACGGGCGGTCTAAGCCCCCCTACCCTCCCGGGCAAGCCAAAACCCGCTTTTTCACCCCTCCGATAGCCACTCCGACACCAATTCCGGCACCAAATCCCCCGCTTGACCCGTCCGGCATTCCTGAAAAACCCCGCTCTGCTCGCTCGCCTCCAAATTCACCTCCACCGTTTTCGCCCCCGCATACCGCGCCATCTGCACAAACCCCGCCGCCGGATAAACCCTCCCCGACGTCCCAACCGACAAGAATTTCTCCGCCCGCAACAACGCCCCCTCAATTCGCTCCAAAAACAACGGCATCTCCCCAAACCAAACCACATGCGGCCGCAACCGACCCTCAGCTCCACAACCCTCACAAATCGAACCAGCCCCCAAATCCTCCCGACACTCCTGCACATCTCCACAAACAAGACATCGGGCTTTCAACAACTCCCCATGCATGTGGATCACCTCCGGCGAACCAGCCCGTTCATGCAGATCGTCGATATTCTGCGTCACCAAAACCACCTCCCCACGCCACTCCCGTGCCAATCGCGCCAACGCCCGATGCCCCTCGTTCGGCACGATCCCATCCAACAAAGCCGCCCGCCGCTCATTATAAAATCGCTGCACCAAGCCCGGATTCGCCGCAAACCCCTCCGGAGTCGCCACCTCTTCCACCGCATGCCCCTCCCACAAGCCACCCCCACCCCGAAAGGTCTGAATCCCCGACTCCGCCGAAATCCCCGCCCCCGTCAACACCACAATGGTCCCCCCACTCACGGCTCACCCTTCCCAAAACGCTTCGCCCACCGCGCCAATAAAAAAAACGACAACAACGACCCCACCCCATAAAAAATCAACGCAACCGTCTCCCCATCCAAATCCGTCTCGACCCCAAGCTCATTCAAGATCCCCACCCGTTTCCTCACCAACCAACCCAAGCCCGACATCGCAATCGCCGACCCCAGCAAAATCCAGTCCCACCGCCAACTCACGCCACAAATCAATCACTTCCCCATTGGCCGATCAACCATCCTCGGCGATAATGACTCCATGCTCACCAGCCCCATGCGCGACCTCCTCGCCGAATACCCCTCGGCCCGCCGCGCCCTCTTCGCACATTTCCACATCGGTGGCTGCCAATCCTGCGCCTACTCCGAAACCGATACCCTCCAGCAAGTCTGCCAACAACACGACCTCAATCCCGACGACGTCCAACAAGCCATCCTCCAAAGCCACGAGGAAGAACAACTCCTCCTCATCTCCCCTCCCGACCTCGCCCAAAAACTCACCTCACCCTCGCCCCCCACCCTCGTCGACACCCGCACCCGCGAAGAACACGAAGCCGTCGCCATCCCCAACTCCCAACTCCTCACCGAAAACACCCTCGCCCAACTCAACTCCGAAAACCCCAACCAACAGATCATCCTCTACGACCATTCCGGCAAATCCGTCCTCGACCAAGTCTCCTGGTTCCGCGGCCACCAACTCAAAAACACCTTCGCCCTCGCCGGCGGCATCGATGCCTACTCCCAACAAGTCGACCCCTCCCTCCCCCGCTACCGCCTCGAAATCGATTAGAAACTTTCCCCGCTCCATCTCCGTAGTCTCGCCCATCCCGTGATCGCCTTCTTCGCCCGCAACGACATCGCCACCAACATCCTCATGGTGGCCATCCTCATCGCCGCCGCCTGGGTCACCCTCAACAAAGTCCCCGTCGAAGTCTTCCCCCCCAAAAAATACGAAGAAGTCCGCATCTCCATCCCCTACCGTGGTGGCAGCCCCACCGACGTCGAACGCAACGTCGCCATTCCCGTCGAACGTGTTCTCGATGACCTCAGCGGCATCGATGAGCTTCGCTCCGAAGTCAATCGCGGCAACTGCCGCATCATCGCTTCCGCCAAACCCGGTACCGACCCTCAAGACCTCCTCGAAGAAATCAAAAACCGCGTCGACCAACTCAACACCTTCCCTCAGGAAACCGAACGCCCCCGCTACGAAGTCCCCTCCTCCGACAAACGCCGCGAAGTCATCACCATCGCGGTCAAAGGCGATCTCTCCGAACACGACCTCCTCTCCGCAACTCGCCGCGTCCGCGACGAAGTCTCCAACCTCAAAGGCGTCTCCATCGTCTCCATCAATGGCGAAACCTCCGCCGAAATCTCCGTCGAAGCCGACCCCAACAAACTCCTCCAATACAGCCTCTCCCTCTCCGACCTCTCAAACGCCATCCGTCGCTACTCCATCGACCTCCCCGCCGGCTCCATCCAAACACGGGCCGGCAACCTCACTCTCCGCACCACCGGCCAAGCCTACTCCACCGCCGAATTCGCCGACATCCCCGTCCGCTCCTCCAACGGTGCCGAAGTCCTCCTCGGCGAAGTCGCCACCATCACCGACGGCTTCGAACGCGACCGCAAAATCATGCGCTACAACGGCCAACCCTGCCTCTTCATCGAAGTCAAACGCATCGGCGACCAAAATGCCCTCGAAATCGCCGACCGCGTCAAAGAATACGTCGCCAAGTCCGCCGCCTCCCTCCCCTCCGGTATCTCCCTCGAAATCTGGGACGACGAAACCGTCCGCCTTCGCTCCCGCATCTCCACCCTCCTCAATTCCCTCCTCCAAGGTGCCTTCCTCGTTCTTCTCGTTCTCGGCCTCTTCCTCCGCCCCACCGTCGCCCTCTGGATCCTCGTCGGCATCCCCGTCGCCTTCGCCGGTGGCCTCCTCTTCATGCCCCTCCTCGGCACCTCCATCAACATGATGTCCCTCTTCGGATTCATCATCGTCCTCGGCATCGTCGTCGACGACGCCATCGTCACCGGCGAAAACATCTACACCAAACTCCGCGACGGACTCTCCCCTGCAGAAGCCGCTATCACCGGCACCAAGGAAGTCGCCACTCCCGTCACCTTCGGCATCATCACCACCGTCGTCGCCTTCATACCCCTCCTCTTCATGCCGGACACCTGGCAACCCTTCGTCGCTCCCCTCCTCCCCGTCGTCGCCATGGTTCTCCTCTTCTCTCTCGTCGAATCCAAACTCATCCTCCCCTGCCACCTCAAACACCTCAAAACCAACCGCGCCGACCACCAACTCGGTCCCTTCGCCCGCTTCCAACGCAACTTTTCCCGCAGCCTCGAACACTTCGTCGAAAAATTCTTCCAGCCCGCCCTCCGCAAAGCCCTCCATCACCGCTACCTCACCCTCTCCCTCTTCCTCACCATCGCCATGATCTTTGCCGGCTACGTCCGCAGCGGAAAACTGGGCTTCGTCAACCTCCCCTCCATCGACCGCGACATGATCAACGTCTACATCCAAATGCCCGACGAAACCCCCATGGAAGAAACCGACGAACTCGTCCGCAAACTCTACCAATCCGCCCTCCTCCTCAAAGAAGAACTCACCGACCCCGCCACTGGACTCTCCGTAATTAAAAACATCAACACCGTCACCGGTGGCCAACGCTCCCGTGGCAACGCCAACCCCGAAGAAGCCTCCCTCGGCTTCGAACTCCTCCCCGTCGAAAAACGCGCCAAACAATTTTCCAAACTTCGCAACTCCGATATCCAAACCCGCTACCGCGAACTCGCCGGACCCCTCGAAGAAAATGGCACCGTCCGCAAATTCAACATCTGGGGCGGAATCGGTGGCGGCCGCGACGGCAACGAAAACGAAAACTCCATCACCCTCCAAGTCCGCGGACCCGCCTCGCCCGAAAAAATTGCCGCCCTAGACAATATCGAAGAATACTTCGACTCCTTCAAACCCCAAGGCATCATCTCCACCTACCACAACGCCAGCCGCAACCGCCAAGAAATCCAACTTAAACTCAAACCCCGCGCCCTCGAACTCGGCATCAACCAACGCGACCTCGCCTCCCAAGTCCGCGCCGCCTTCTTCGGCGAACAAGCTCAACGCATCCAACGCGAAAACGACGACCTGCGCGTCATGGTCCGCTTCCCCGAAAAAGACCGCCAATCCCTCGCCACCCTCGACAACCTCATCCTCCGCACCCCCCGTGGCACCTCCGTCCCCTTCTCCGCCGTCGCCGAAGCCTCCTTCGTCGACTCCCCCGGACGCCTCGTCCGCCTCAACGGCGCCCAAATCAACGAATTCACCGCCGACGTCCGCGACGAAAAAGTCCCCGTCATGCGCATCGCCCGCGAAGCCGAACCCGAAATCAACCGCATCCTCGCCGGCTCCGGACTCACCTGGACCTGGACCGGCTTCGTGCGCGACGACGGCGAAACCCAGCGCCGCACCCAACTCGGCTTCCTCTTCATCCTTCTCGCCCTCTACGCCCTCCTCGCCATCCCCTTCAAATCCCTCGTCCAACCCATCTTCGTCCTCCTTGCCGTCCCCTTCGGCATCATCGGTGCCATGCTCGGCCACATCCTCCTCGGTCAAACCCCCTCGTGGCTCTCCGTCTTCGGCATCCTCGCCCTCACCGGCGTCGTCGTGAACGACTCCCTCGTCCTCGTCGACTTCATCAACCGCCGCCGCGACAACGGCATGTCCCTTCAAGAAGCCGTCCTCTCCGCCGGTGCCAAACGCTTCCGCCCCATCCTCCTCACCTCTCTCACCACCTTCGCCGGACTCCTCCCCCTCATTGCCGAACGCTCCATGCAAGCCCAGTTCCTCAAACCCATGGCCATCTCCCTCGCCTTCGGCATCCTCTTCGCCACCCTCATCACCCTCCTCCTCATCCCCACCGCCTACCTCATCTCCGAAGACCTCAAAGCCCTCTTCGCCAAATTCTGGCACTGGTACAAACGGCCCTTCGCAAAAACCCCTCCCGCTAGCGAACCGTCAGCAACAAAATAAATCCTCGCCTCCCCATTGCGGATTCCCGATTCTCCAACCAGTGCCCTCGCTCCTCTCCCTCGCCGCCGCCTCACCCCCCGGCCCCGGCGACCCCTGGCTTTCACCCCTCTCCTACCTCGCCCTCGTTCTCACTCTTGGCATCCTCGCCCAATGGCTCGCCTGGCGCTTCCGCCTCCCCTCCATCCTCCTCCTCCTCGCCTTCGGCTTCGGCCTCTCCGCTGCCACCGACGTCCGTATCGACGACTTCATTCCTGAAGACACCCTTCTTGGCATCACCGGCTTGTTCGTCGCCATCATCCTCTTCGAAGGCGGACTCACCCTCAAATTCTCCGAACTCAAGGAAGCCGGCAAACCCGTCTTCCGCCTCTGCACCCTCGGCGCCCTCATCGCCGGCCTCCTCGGCTCCATCGCCGCCCACCTCATCTTCAAATGGGACTGGCGCGTCGCCTCCCTCCTCGGCGCCATCCTCGTCGTCACCGGTCCCACCGTCGTCGGCCCCCTCCTCCGCCTCATCAAACCCACCCGAAAAATCGCCTCCATCGTCAAATGGGAAGGCATCGTCGTCGACCCCATCGGCGCCATCGCCGCCGTCCTCGTCTTCCAAGTCGCTCTCTCCTCCGGCCTCGGCGACGCCTTCGGCGACCTCGCCAAAGCCCTCGGCCTCACCCTCCTCGTCGGACTCATCCTTGCCTTCCTCCTCGCCAAAATCGTCGAACTCCTCCTCCGCAACCACCTCATCCCCGATTTCCTCGAATCCGTCTTCCTCCTCGCCCTCGTCGCCGCCGCCTTCGCCGCCTCCAACGCCATCCAAGCCGAATCCGGCCTCCTCACCGTCACCGTCCTCGGCATCGCCCTCGCCAACCAAAAATCCGTCTCCGTCAAACACATCCTCGAATTCAAAGAACACCTCCGCGTCCTCATCATCTCCCTCCTCTTCATCCTCCTCTCCGGCCGCATCCCTCTTTCCGACCTCTCTGCCGTCTTCGTTCCCGGCCTCATCTTTCTCTGGACCCTCCTCCTCATCGTCCGCCCCGCCTCCGTCCTCCTCGGCAACCTCGGCTCCCAAGCCACCTCCTTCAAAGAAAACCTCTTCCTCTCCGCCCTCGCCCCCCGCGGCATCGTCGCCGCCGCCGTCGCCTCCATCTTCGCCCTCGAACTCTCCCACGCCGCCCACGAAGGCCTCCTCCCCCCTCACATCTCCACTCAAGCCGCCCAACTCGTCCCCGTCACCTTCCTCACCATCATCGGCACCGTCCTCGTCTACGGACTCATGGCGGTCCCCCTCGCCCGCACCCTCGGCGTCGCCGCCAAATCCACCAACGGCGTCCTCTTCGCCGGCGCCGACACCTGGACCCGCAAACTTGCCAAAGCCCTCCAGGACGACGGCCACACCGTCCTCCTCCTCGACACCAAATACCAAAAAGTCGCCGCCGCAAAAATGGACGGCCTCCCCTCCATCCGCGCCAACATCCTCTCCGAATTCGCCGAAGAAGAACTCGAACTCACCGGCATCGGACAACTCATCGCCGCCACCCCCAACGACGAAATCAATACCCTCGCCGCCAAGGAATTCGCCCACCTCTTCGGCAAAGCCAACTGCTGGCAACTCACCCCCTCCGACATCGACCAACACCACAGCAAATCCGTCGACCCCAACCGCCGCGCCCGCCTCTGCTTCTTCGGCGGACCCCAATTCCGCGATCTCGAAGCCCTCGCCCTCCGCGGTGCCACCATCAAAAGCACCCAAATCACCGACATCTTCACCCTCGCCGATTTCCTCACCACCCACGGCATCGACGCCCACATCCTCTTCATGAACCACCCCGAAAAAGGCCTCACTCCCCTCGAACCCAATGCCGAATCCCTCCCCCCCGGCACCCAAATCAACGCCCTCCTTCCCGAAGAAGCCCCAGTCCAGAACTAGGCCAGGTGGACCACTTGATTGGGTGAGCGATGGGAGCAGATTCTTTCAAGGGCCAGTCGTTTGAGGGGAGGCGAATCGTGATTCGTCTTCACTCAAACAACGCAGCCATTGGGAAAATCGGCCCCAGCGTCATTCCCCTTTTGTGCGAAGCAGACATTCGGAAACAAAACTCAAAAGATCCGCTCACCGAAGCAATTCGTCCACCCGGCCTAAGGCTTCTCAATCCGATAAAACACCTTCTCCGACACCGGCGGACTCCCATCCAGCCAACTCGTCTCAAAATCTCCCGTCGTACCCTGGATGAAGGCCAACGGACTCAGCGGCCAACTTGACAGATCCTCAGTCCGGTAAACCTCGTATGAATGCTCCGGCAAAGTCGCAAATGCCAATTCAGTATTTGGAGAACCACTGATCTCAACCGGAATCGCAACCTGCTCCAAAGGATACTCATAAACCGAACCTCGGTTCGGCCCACCATCATCATCTTGATCAGAACCCACCATCAAAAAATTGACATCCATCGCGAATGAAATCCCGAACCGATCCGTGGCCGAACCATCACTCGGTCGCACTTTCAACACACGATTCCCCTCTCGATCAAACAAGTAAACCGCACCGGAATATCCCGGATTCGGACCTCCATTAAATGCTCCCACCCCGACCCAGCCAGACACCCGCACACAGTTCCCAAACTTCCCCGCCACCGTCTCCAAATCGGGTTCCAGCGTCGCAATCAAATTTCGCGAACTAAGCTCATAAATAAAGGCGGCGCCTCCATCAACCTGCACCCGCGAATCCCCCTCCGCACCCACCACCAACAAATCTCCATCGGTCGCGACGTCCGACCCAAAAGCATCCGTCGACGCATCCGGAGAACTCAACTCGTCAATCACACTCTCGTCACCCAAATCAATCAACGTCACCAACCCTCGGTCATCACTCCCTCCCTCGATCGAAGCCACAACCGCCGTCGACCCCGTCAACGCTACCGAAGCCCCGAATTGAGCCGAAAATGTCGGACTTGCATCCTCAAGCCGTGCAGTCTGATTCCCAGTCGTGAGGTCAAAAACGTAAACGGCTCCATAATCCAAACCCGGATTGGCCGGATCATCCTCCCACTTCGGAGCTCCTACAATCGCCGTAGTCCCGTCAATTGCCACACTCATCCCAAACACATCACCTTCGTCAGCATCACTCGCTTCCAGACGATAAACGAGACTTCGCGTAGTCAGATCGAAAACATAGGCTGCTCCCGCATCCAAGTCGCCGGAATGATCCTCTCCAGGCGCACCCACGATCAACAGATTCCCCGAAGCAGCCAGATCCTCTCCAAACATCGCCGCCCCTCCTCCTGTGTTAGGCAAAAGAATCGGCGTCTGCTCGACTCCCGTCGCACGGTCAAACAGATAAACCCCTCCCGCATCCTTGACCGGCGTGTCGCGCAAATGGGCACTCACAATCATCAGAGTCGGCGTCAATTCCACCGCGTGACCGAATCGATCAAAATTGCTCGGCGCACCAGGAACTCGTTTGCTTTCACTGCTCGTAGCCATCCAGTCGCCCTGCGCCGCAACCATCGACGACTGCAGCACGACCGCAAAAATCACTCGGAAGGAAAAAAAGGAAGGTTTCAAAATTATTTTAGCTAGATTAATTATTAGCAAATTTAAATAAATAATCAATCGCAACCTTCAAACGCACCGCATGATTGGCAACCGACTGAAAACCAAAGACGCCCCCTGTGAATCACACAGGGAGCGCCGACTGGAAGAGCTAAGGAAGAAACTAGAAAAAGAAGAATCGCTTAGAAGTCACCGTTCGCATCGCCGGTCCAACCATCGTCACCATTCCAGTTGACCGTGGGGTCGGGCGAACCTTGGTAATAGCCAACGAAGGCACTATCCACCACATCCACGGCAGGAGTAATCCGAATCTCAATATCCGAGAAATCACTGTCACTGTCGGCACCAACTTCTCCAACGTTCCCTTCTCGGGCCAAGTCTTCAATAGCGAGAAGCGTCCGGTCCGTTCCATTCGTGAATGCCAAGAACTGATCCTTCTGACCGGGGTTGGCTCCATTCACCGAAAAGAGCGGCTGCCGCTTCGTATCATTACCAGCTCCCTTCGGACTATATCGATGAGGATTCTTCAAGAAGTTCTCGGGGATGTTGTGAGGAATCACAACCACCCCAACTTCTTTCCCTGCCAAGCCGTAGTTCGCTGGGTCAAAGCTCACCGAATCACCAACCTCGGAAGTCCGATTATCCAACACGACGACTGAGACCGCTGTCGCAACTTCACGATAAGCTGGCGAACCGGGAGAAAGCGTTGCCACGTCACTCGCATCATAGATGCCAAGCGTGAACGCCAAATCACTATTGTCACCAATCAGCTCAAAGCTCACATTTCCAGACGCTGGCATCTGCATCAACTGACCAACCCGCTCACTCGACGCCTGGTTGAGCCCTTCCGCAGACAACAATGTCGTCACATCACTCGACACTACGCCAGAATCACCCGAGACCGAACCAGCAAACTGACCGGTTCCCGCCGATTGCGGAATCACTTCGAGCATCAAAATCACGTCATTGAAATCATTGTCTCGGTGAGCTCCTGTCTGGTCCTCGAATGAAACAATGAGACCGTCGCCAGCTGCAGGTATCGAGATATTCGCTGCCACGAAATCCAGACCACTCGGATTGAGATACGAATCCATGTAGATCTTCTGGGTTCCTCCAGCTCCACCGTTCTCAACAAGACCCAATCGCAACTCAGTCCCAGCGGGCACAATCCCGAGACTTGCTGTTGACCCAGTCACCAAGGGAGCAGTTGGACCAAAGGCAAACTTCTCCCAAATCGTCGTCCAAGAACCAACTGGATCCGCTGCGTTATAGTGAGCCACCGAATTGATATGATTACCTCCGTCATAGATACAGGTCACAATCACTTCGCTATCTTCGGCGATGTAAAAGTCCTCTTCATCGAACCCACGCTTATATTGCTCAAGCGGCGTTCCATCGGTGTTACAGTTCAACTCATACTTCACCTCATTCCAGATATCGCGGGCGAATTCGTAAGCACCCGGACGCACATCCCAAGTGGCGAAGATATCAACCGTGCTAATGTCGAACGCAATATAGTTGTCGTCGAGGTTACACAGTGGACAAGGGTCGCTAACAGTGGGAATCCCATCCCCATCATCGTCGAAGTCACAATGGTTCGGAATGCCATCACCATCGGAATCACGGGGATTGTCCGGATCAGAGCCCATCTCCTCGGCATCCGTAAAGCCATCGTCGTCAGAGTCTAAATCCAGCGTATTCGGGAACCCGTCCCCATCGGTGTCTCCATCGCACTCATGCCCGTTGCGCACCCCGTCTCCATCATCATCCCGATCGTCGAACCCATCAAGATAGTCTTCGATTCCGTCTCCATCCTCATCCCCAGTTCCCTCCGTTCCGTCATCGATTCCATCATTATCGGAATCAGAATCGAGAAAGTTATCGCAACCATCACCATCGGCATCACCAGAAGCTTCGTTGTAATCCAGCATTCCATCGCCATCCGCGTCGAGGTCTAAGTGGTTTGGCGTACCATCACCATCAATATCGAACACGTCTGGAACTCCGTCACCATTGGTGTCAACATAGTCCGTTGAAGTCCCGTCTCCGTTTCCATTGTCGTCAATGGTGTCAGTCCAGTTTCGGATACCGTCTCCGTCCTCGTCACCATTCGGATTATGAACACAACCTTCATACTGATCGTAAATGCCATCGTTATCGTCATCGAGATCGTATTCATCACTAATCCCATCACCATCTGTATCGATAGCCAGAATCGCATCCGGGCAAATTGTTCCGTCGTTGGTTCCAGACTTTGGAGAACTCGCGACCCAGGTCACTGAACCATCATTCTGATTAACTCGGAACGCGCCTGTTCCTTTGTTATCAAAGCCGTAGATCGTTCCTGTAAAGTCAGCGATCAACGCCCCAAAGGTTTTCCCGTTGTTTCCAAGCTCGACAACTGCACCTGAAGCACGATCCACACTGAAAAAACCACCCTTACTTGTGCTTCCATAGAGCACGCCGGTGATATGGTTGTAAGCGAGGTCAATTTCACCACCCTTCGGATTGGGTGAAATGGGGTAGTTCGCAACAACCGTGAGACTGTCGACATCCACTCCGTAGAGTCGACCTCCACCAGTTGTCCAATAAGTATCCTGATCGTCAAAAGTTCCCGCGACATAGGTCCGGGGCATACCAGAAACGGAACCAAGCCGCGTAATACTACCATCACTACCAATCCGAATAAAACGCGCCTCACTGTTATTACCACGGTCCTGACCGTAGATGTAGTCGTCCGAAGCCCGGTAAGCGATTGCGTTATACTTCATCCCGTGCTCAATTCCCCCCAAGTTCACGAAGACACCGGCATTCACATCCACGAGCGCAAGCTGCGTCTGACCGTTGTAGGACTGGAAGGCAAATCCCGTGCACGAGAACGAAGGCTGATAATCCCGGTAATCCGGCACCCCATCCGCATCCACGTCATTCAAGAATTCGACCGCATCCGATATACCATCTCCGTCAGAGTCCAAATCAAGATAATCCGGGGTCCCATCATTGTCGGTATCGGCAACCAGAGTCTCCTCAGAGTTGTAGATTCCGTCGCCGTCAGTATCTTCACCCGGCGCATCGGGAGTTCCATCATTGTCTGAGTCGGAGTCCAAGTGATCTGGAATACCGTCGCCGTCAAAGTCACCACTTCCCTCTCGGAAGTCCTCGACGTTGTCGTTGTCGGAGTCCGTATCCGCATAACCAGGAATCCCATCCCCATCGGGATCTCCCTCACTATCATCGATGTCTAAGATGGTATCGTTATCCGAATCAAGGTCCAAGAAGTTCGGAATGCCATCGCTGTCAGGATCAGCAGTCCCCTCAACTCCGTCTTCGATCGTGTCGCCATCAGAATCACGATCGAGGAAGTTCGCAGAACCATCTCCATCCGAGTCAGTCGTGATAGGAGAAAACGCAATCGCATCAAGACCCAGGGCAGTCTGCTGCAAGGTCGTCTTCGCATTATGAATCGAAAGCGTGATCGTGCCAGTCGTCTCCGCCGTGTAGCCAGCATAATAGCGCGTCCATACCCCAATCGAACCACCCACTGCTGGCACGCCCAACGACGCACCGTTCACTCGAAAATCGAGCGCCGGCTCAAGTCCCGGAATAATTGTCGCCAACTCATAAGAAAAGACATATCCCATGCCAGCCTCTACACTGACGTCTTGGCTCCAAACCGTTTCTCCATGTGTCGGACCGGTCCAGACAACCAACAGATTCCCACCGTCCGTATCAGCGAAATCTGTGAAATTCGTAGTCGCATCATTCGGACTCTCCGCAATATCCAGCCCTCCTAACGGAAGCGAAACCCCATCATCAAGCTGACTCAAAGTCTCGGTATACTGGGAACCCGTAGGATAAGTCTCATCATCAAAGCTCCCGTTCACCACCAGATTCACGGCCTGACCTTCTGCAAACGCTTCCTCGTGGTTAGTAATCCCATCCCCATCAGCATCAGGGTCACTTCCATCAGGAATCGAATCATTGTCCGAGTCCGTATCCAAATAGTTGGCAAGACCGTCGTTATCGATATCCAACAAACCCTCCACTCCATCCGACAGCCCATCGTTGTCTGAATCTGTATCCAGATAGTTCGGCGAAGAATCGACATCCGCATCAGATTCTCCTTCCAAAAGATCGCTCACTCCATCGCCATCAGAATCCGGATCAATTGCGTTCCGAAGTCCATCTCCATCAAAGTCGCTTCCCCCCTCAACACTGTCCAAAATTCCGTCATTGTCAGAATCACGGTCGCGGTAATCGGCGAGACCATCACCATCTGTATCCGCAGTTCCCTCTGTTGAGTCAAGCAAGCCGTCATTGTCGGAATCAGTATCGAGGTAATCAAACGTGCCATCACCATCCGTATCTGGCGCTGAGGCCCAATACTCCCCTGCAGGAACAAGATAACTTTCCATCCCTGTCGCCCATCCCCAAAACTCCGCTCGAATCTCGATGTAAGCCAAATCCTGCAGAACCAGCGTCAGCAGGTTGTCACTGCACTCGAAAGACTCCGGAGTAAGCGGAACGCTATACTGGTAGATTTCTCCATACTGTGTCGCGAGTGGATAAATCTCAAAGCCGCCATGCATCAGATTCGCACTCACTCGATCCCCGCTATTCGAGACCAAGCGCACGTCTGCAGTAGAAGTCGTTGCCCAGTAGGTTCCAATCGCCGAACCAAGGTCCGTCACCTGAATACCAAAGTGGAGTTGGTTACCTTTACTGGCAGTCAAATCCCCGGTCCAATTGACCAAACGGTAATACCCGTAACCCGGAGTAGTATCTTCGAACGAAATCGCGGGAATCTGACCCGAGACTCCGACTGCAGTACTAGCAAGGTTTCCTCCGCGGCCACTAATCTTGGCAAGCGATAACTCCGACACATCAAGAACAAGGTCCTGACTGGCATACGAAGGAGTAGGATCCTCCACGACATCAGAAATCGAATCAGAATCCGAATCCTGCGCGCTCAAAACTCCCAAAGAGCATCCGAACGCAACGATAACACGGGCAATGCCTGACTGAACAGTAGCCCGCAACAATGCAGAAGTAGACTGGTGCATTTGATTTAACAATTTAAGGGTGGAACAGAATTGTTATATAATTCGTTAGCAAGACAATCAACATTTATTTAAAATAAATTTGATTTTTTCGCTAGATTAAACAATTCCTTTAAAATTTCAGTACTGCAAAATCGCCAATCAAAAGCCCTCAATTGCTTCAAAAAGCTGTGATTGCGAACGAAAATCAGGGGTTTGCAGTCAAAAAACGGACTCAAAGTTGACCTTCTCGCTCACTCAGAAATTCGAAAAACGAAAATCGTGTAAATGGTGGAGACCTCTCATCGAACGTCTCTCTTACCGCCGTTCTTTTCGGTTGGGATTTCCACCCTCTACGTCTACCATTTCTCCGGCGTGAAAAGCGACGACTCCCCCCAGTCCAAGTGGCAAATTGGAGCCTCGGAACTTGCTCGCCGATTCAACTGGGCTTGGTTCCTCGAACAACTCTCAATTCCCCTCTTAGGATCAGGACTTCTGGGGGCATGCCTCATCCTCGCCGCCCGCCGCGAGCTGACCGAATTTCCATGGAGTATTGCCGCACTCGTAACGACCAGCATTCTGGCACTCATCACCCTCTCCGCTTGGCTCATCGCTCGCAAAAAATTCACCACCCGCGAAAGCACCCTGGTCCGCATCGAATCCTCGATGTCTCTCAACAACTCTCTAACCGCCGCAAATCATGGCCTAACAACTTGGCCCGAATACAAACAGACAATCCACGACGGCACCCGCTGGAACTGGACCCGACTCCTCATTCCTCCCACGGCCACCCTCCTCTTACTACTACTGGCTTTCTTTCTTCCCCTTTCCGCGAAATCCGACCCCAACGCTCCTCCTCCCGAAGAACCTGCTAACCGCGCTAATCTCCAAGCCAGCATCGACCAACTCCGCGAAGACAACACTATCAACGAAGAGTATCTCCAAGAAGTTCAGAAGAAGCTCGACGAACTTCGCGACAAACCCGCCGAAGAATGGTTCGACCACGCTTCCCTCGAAGCCACGGACAACCTCAAACGCACTCACGAACAAGAGCTCAAAAAAACCGAACGCGACCTCCGGAAAGCGGAACGCGCCCTCAATGCCCTCCAAAACCATCAAAAGAACATGGGCCAATCGACCCGTGAGCGCCTCCTCAACGAATTCGACCAAGCTCTTGAAAACATGGGCAATAGCGCCATGAAACCCAACCCCGAACTCCTCAAACAGCTCGGCAACCTTGACCCCAATCAACTCAACAACCTCAGTCAGAAACAACTCGACCAACTCCGCGAAAACATGCGCCAGCATGCTCAACAGATGAACGACGCTAACGGCAACGGAGGCGCCCAAAATGAGGAATGGCTGGACGAGCTCATGCAGGAGGGAGCCGACCCCGGATGACCCGACGGCGGCGGCTGACCGAATGGCGGTCAAGACCCTGGTCAGGGTCCCGGTCAAGGAGGAGTTCAACGCGGTCCCGGAACCGCTCCCGGCGTTCTGGGTCAAAAAGGCAAAGAACTCAAAACTGGCGAACTCGAAGGCCTCGAATCTCGCGACCTCTCCAACACCCTTCCCGGCGATCTCCTCCAACTCCAAGATACCTCGCACCAAGTCGATGAATCAAAAGTCGGCATCCGCAAGGGCGGATCCATCGAAGACCTCGGCGAAGGCGGCGACCTCATTTGGAAAGTCGCTCCCGACCTCCACCCGGCCGAAAAAAAGGCCCTCCGCGAGTTCTTCAAATAAAACGCGTGTTCAATCTCTCAACCTGGGTTTATAATCCAGCGCCGTGAAAAGCCTAGCGACTTTTCTTCTCACCCTCCTCGCTCCGATTTCAATCGTCTGCGCCAACGAACTCAATCTCGAGTTCAACCTGTCGTGGAAGGACTCGGCCCTCCCTCTCGAACAGAGCCACACCCCCGTCCGCCTCACCCGCACCGACCTTCTCCTCTCCCAATTCGCGCTCCAAAAACCCGATGGCACTTGGCTCGAAGCCTCCCAAAACCTCATCGCCTTCCTCTCCTTCCACCAGAAGCGCACTCAGCTTTCCCTCGGTCGCCTACCCGAAGGAAACTACCAAGCCCTCCGCTTTCTCGTCGGCCTCGAACCCCAAATCAACAAATCCGACCCCAATCTCTTCCCTCCAGACCACCCCCTCAATCCACAACTCAACAATCTTCATTGGACCTGGCAGACGGGCTACATCTTCCTCGCCCTCGAAGGCTATTCCAAGGGCAACCTCGGCTTCCTCTACCACCTGGGCAATGACGAAAATGCCACCACGATCACACTCCCTACTGAAATCGATGCCTCCCAACCCTCCACCCTCACCCTCAATCTAGACCTGGCCCAAATTCTCTCACCAACACGCATCAACATTTCCACTGACACCTCAACCCACTCTCGCGAAGGAGACCCCATCGCTGCCAAAATCAAAACAGGACTCGCTACGGCTTTCACCGTAAAAAACTATCGCCAAGGCACCTTTCATTCAGCGCCCCCCACACCTTCCGTCGGCACTCCGACGCCTCCATTCGTCAGCACCCACCTTCCCAAAGTCTCCTTCCCCGCCGATAACCCCCTTAGCAGGGAGGGCATCGCCTTGGGACGAAAACTCTTCTTCGATCCCATTCTTTCCCTCGACGAATCCATTTCCTGTGCAAGTTGCCACGCCCCCGAAAAAGCCTTTACCGACCCCGCCGCTACCTCCCTCTCAAAAGGCATCGATGGCCGCGTCGGCACCCGCAACTCCATGCCCCTCTTCAACCTCGCCTGGCACACCGAATTCTTCTGGGACGGGCGCAAAAGCTCCCTCCGCGAACAAGTCCTCGACCCCATTTCCGACCCCAACGAAATGGGTCTACCCCTCGACCAAGCCGTCCAACGGCTCAACGAACATCCCGACTACCCAACCCTCTTCCAAGCCACCTTCGGCAGCGAAACCATCTCCCCCGAACCTCTCGCTCTCGCCCTCGAACAATACCTCCTCTCACTCACCTCGCAAGACACCCGCTTCGACCGCGCTCTCCGGGGTGAAATCGAATTCACCGAAGAAGAAAAACGCGGCTTCCACCTCTTCGTCACCGAACACGACCCCTCCCAAAACCTCCATGGTGCCGACTGCTTCCATTGTCATGGCGGCGCCCTCCTCACCAACCACCGCTTCATCAACAACGGCCTCCTCCTTGCCGAGGACGAACTCGGCTACGAACGTGCCACCGGCAAACCCTCCGACCGCGGAAAATTCAAAGTCCCTTCCCTCCGCAACCTCACCCTCACCGCACCCTACATGCACGACGGCCGCTTCCAGACTCTCGAAGAAGTCATCGAACACTACAACTCCGGCGTCCACCGCTCTCCCACCCTCGATCCCAACCTCGCCAAACACCCTCAAACCGGCCTCAACCTCAACGAAGACGATAAAAAAGCCCTCCTCGCCTTCCTT
>JBCCZX010000005.1:0-41014 GCA_039186735.1 Verrucomicrobiota bacterium
ATCAATCAATCCCGGGTGACAACAAATCTGACGCAAGCGCATCAACCCCTGCAAAATCGCAAACGAGTTCTTCTTCACCGCCTCATCCGAATCCAAACCCAACAAAGCCTTCTGAATTCGCTTCAGCTCAGCCTTATACATCTCCGCCTGAATTCCCTCCATCTTCGCGTAAACCTCTTCCTCCGTCCGTGGCGGCAAATCCTTCGCCACCTGCAACTTCGTCCGACGCAACAAGAACGGTCTCAAACGAGCTGCCAAACGATTCTGCGACATCGGGTCCTTACGCTTGTCAAAACGCTTCTTGAAGTAGGCCCGGCTTCCCAAAACCCCCGGCATCGCAAAGGCCATCAAGGACCACATGTCCATCAAACGGTTCTCAATTGGCGTCCCCGTCAAAACCAATCGGTTCCGCGCCTCCAACTCCCGCGCCCCCTTCGCCGCCTTCGAATCCGGATTCTTGATCTGCTGACCCTCATCGAGAATCACCACCAGCCACTGCAACTTCTTCAACTCCTCCGAACACACCCGCAACTGCGCATAGTTCAACACCAACACATCCACCTCGTTCCGAATCTTATCTTCCTCCCACTCATCCCGACTCCGCAAAACTTGCACGTTGAGCATCTCCGCAAACTTCTGCGTCTCCATCGCCCACACGTCCAAAACCGACTTCGGACAGACCACCAAAGCAGGCGCCCTTTTCTTCTCCTTAATCGACTTATTCCGCAGCCACAAAATGTAGGCGATACTCTGAATCGTCTTCCCGAGACCCATGTCGTCCGCCAAAATCCCTCCAAACCCATTCGTCGCCAAATAAGTCAAGAACTGGAACCCTTCCACCTGATACGGTCGCAACTCCGCGTTCAACTCCGTCGGGACCTCCTCTTTCACTTCCACCTGAATATCCTTCGCACTGTCCTTGATCCGCTTCCAAGCTTTCGGATCAAACACCTCTGCCGCCTTCGGATCCGCCAACTGCATCGCATGCATCCGATGCGTCTCACCCGATAAATCAAACGGATCCAGACCCAGCCGCGTAACCGCATCACGCTGATCATCATCCAACTTGATCTCCAAACGCATCCACGTCCCATCCTCCATCCGCACATACCCCCCGCGCGCCGCCACCAATTGACGAATCTGCGCCTTCGAAAGGTTCACTCCCTCCACATCGATCACCACCCGCAAGTCGAACCAGTCAATCTCCTGATTCACCACCTCGAATCGAACCGCCGCCGAAACCGGATCCGCCAGAATCGTCTTCAGCTTCCCATCCATCTCAACCTGCACAAAGTCCGGCATCGAATCACACCACTCCGCGAACTTCTCAGGGAACTGCTTCGTCACCCGCGCCTTGAACGCCTCCAACTTCTCGTCGTAGGTCAATCCCATCTCCCCCAACAAATCCGGCACCGGATACAACTTCTCCCTCGCAAACCTCAACAGCTGATTCCCCTTCACCGGCTTCTGCTCGGTCATCTCCCAACCCGCACGCACCAACTTCTCCGTCCGCCGCTCCTTCTTCTCCAAAGCCACCACATCCATCACCAAATGCTCCGTCTCAGCTGCAGTCAAACCTTGCATCAACTTCATGTCGAAGCGCGGATACAAATCGAGATCGATCACCCGCCGCTTCATCGAATCCGGTAAAGTCGCCCCAATCTTCCGCAAAAACTCCACCCCCTCCAAACTATCAATCACCCCCCGCGGAATCAGATAACGCGGCATCACCTCCGTCTCATCCAACCAGCGCGGCGGCCCCGGAAACACGGTCTCATCCGACTGATACAATTCTTCCCGCCCCGGCAACAAACGCACCGAGTGCGACACCGGCTCCCCGGCCTTCGTCACCAACTGCAAGGCAAACGAATTCGGATCCGCCGGATCATCCTCGCACTTCCACTTCAAGGCATCCTTCACCACCTTGAATTCACGCTCGTCCAAATTCACCAAATACCCCTTCAAAGCCGGCTGCCGGAACAAACGATTCATCAACGCGCACGCCGACTCCTCATCCAAATCAAACCGCGAATCACCCTCGTCCTCATAGTAGTTCAAGAACTCCTCCCAAACCACCTGACTCGGCGCATCCATCCTCAAAGCCGACAAATCATACAACTCTCGCAAACGCTCAATCTCCGGCTTCTCCAAAACCGAATACCACTCCCCACCCTCTTCCCTCGCTTCCACTCGACCCTCATTCATCGTCGCCACAAGACGGAACTCCACCTTCACCGGGCGCTGCAACGGCGGCCGCTCATTCACACTCTCGATCCGCTCATACCACGCCGCGATCTCTCGCTCCTGCTCCCACTCACTCATCTTCTTCTGCACCTCACCCAAATCAGTGATGCAGTCCATGAACTCAGGATACGGCAACTTCCGCTTGTAAAACGCATACGCGATATAATTCCAAAACTCGATGATGTCCCCCGGAGGCACCGGCCAAAGCTCCAACGGCTCGTAACTCTGAATCTCCCAACGCGGACTCAAACGCACCATATCGTGGTCATGAAGCTCCCCCTCGATCGCATACCTCCGGTAGCGCTTCTCCACCTTGCTCACAAAGTCCGCCTCCTTGTCGTCCAATTCCCGGTCCAACTTCTCCTCAATCAGATCAAGAATCGGCGTATCATCAAACTCGTTCGGCGACTCCGGCAAATCCTCACCCCGCTGCAAACGCTCCAACATCGTCGCATACTGCGCCGCCCCCGACTCATTCTCATCATTCGCCGTACAACTCCCGAACCACCGGTTCCCCTGCAAACGCAACGTCGTCCGGTGCGTCTTCCCACCATCATCCACCCGCCCCTGAATAAACAAATGATTACCAAAAATCTGGGTCACTCCCCCCTCCTGCTGCAGCTTCTCACCCTTCGCCTGCACCGACTCAGGGAAACTATTCAGGAAATTGAGCGTCGCCCGGTCCGGGTTCAGCGAAGACATCAAGGATTCCGACATGTGTTTTCTTTCTAAATTGGGCCTTTCGCCCGCTGTTCGTCTCGAATGAGGGGCGCGAACCCTATCACCCGAGCAGCAAAAAATGCAAGGATTCTAGCTTCCCCAAGCCTGCCATCACCCTTCCCTCCCCAAATCCACCCATCAAATCCCAACTCCCTTGACCATCAGCCCCTCGCCAACTACCACCAGAATCAATGTCGTTCGCCGAACTCGGCCTAGCCGAACCTGTCCTCCAAGCCGTCACCGAAAAAGGCTACGAGACCCCTACCCCCATCCAAGCTCAAGCGATCCCCCTCATCCTCGAAGGGCGCGACCTCACCGGCGCCTCCCAAACCGGCACCGGTAAAACCGCCGCCTTTGCCCTCCCCTCCCTCTCCCGCCTCAAAAAACTCGCGAAACCCCAAATCCTCGTCCTCGAACCCACCCGCGAACTCGCCCACCAGGTCGCCGAACAATTCACCGAGTACGGCAAACACACCGGCCTCAAAACCGCCCTCCTCCACGGCGGCGTCGGATACGGCCAACAAGACCAACAAATGAAAGACGCCGACATCGTCGTCGCCACCCCCGGCCGCCTCGTCGACCACTTCTACCGCGCCACCATGCGCTTCGGTGACATCAAAATCCTCATCCTCGACGAAGTCGACCGCATGCTCGACATGGGCTTCCTCCCCATCGTCCGAAAAATCGTCTCCCTCTGCCCCTGGAAAATGCCCGCCCAACCCGCCGACCCCGAAAACAAACGCGCCGCCACCCCCGCTACCGACCGCCAAACCCTCTTCTTCTCCGCCACCATGCCCCCCACCATCCAGCAATTCGCCGAATGGTGCCTCACCGACCCCGCCGAAGTCCAAATCGCCCGCCGCGAAGTCGCCGCCACCGTCTCCCATGCCTTCTACCCCGTCTCCATGGACCAACGCGACGACCTCCTCCTCGAACTCCTCAAACGCACCGACTTCCACTCCGTCATGGTCTTCACCCGCACCCGCAAGGAAGCCGACGCTGTCACCGCCCTCCTCAAAGGCTCTGGACACCCCAACGTCGCCGCCATGCACTCCGACATCGCCCAACGCGACCGCATGAAAGCACTCGCCGGCTTCAAGGACGGCACCTTCGCCGTCCTCGTCGCCACCGACGTCGCCGCCCGCGGCATCGACGTCTCCGGCGTCACCCACGTCATCAACTACCGCGTCCCCGAAAACCCCGAAGACTACGTCCACCGCATCGGCCGCACCGGCCGCGCCGAAAAAGAAGGCGACGCCTTCACCATCCTCACCGCCGACGAAATCGACTTCGCCACCGCCGTCGAACACTTCATCAACCAAAAAATCAAACGCGAGAAACTCACCGACTTCAACTACACCTACACCGCCCTCCTCGACGAAGCACCCCCCAAACCTCTCCGCAAAAAACGCCCCGCCCCCAAGCGCCGCCGCCGCTAAACTCAAGACACGCTTCTCGAAATCCTTCGCGATTCGACAATTGCTGCTTCCCGCCTACCTTCGGGCGTGAAACCACTCCTCCCCCTTCTTTTCACTGCCACCCAGCTGCTCGCCTCCTCCCTCGACAGCTACCTCTGGAAAAATCGCATTCTCATTCTCCACCTCTCTGAAGGGAAAGTGACCCAATTCAACCCCTCCCTCCTCGAAAAGAACCAACCCGCTCTAATCGACCGCGACCTCATCCTCCTCGACCTCTCTCCAAACCCAATCAAATCCAAACTCACCATCCGCCCACCGTCAAAAGACCTCCTTTTCCTTCGAAAAAAATACCGACTGACCCCCACTTCACCGCCCACCTTTATTCTCATCGGCAAAGACGGAACCAAAAAAGCAATCCAGTCTCCCCAACTCGACCTTGCCAAAGTCTTCTCTCTCATCGACACCATGCCCATGCGACGGCGCGAAATGCGCGCCCAATAATCCGATGCCCGCCCAATACCAAACCGTCATCATCGGCGCCGGCCTCTCCGGCCTCGCCTGCGCCCTCGAACTCCAAAACGCCGGCCATAAAACCCTCCTCCTCGAAGCCTCCGACGCCCCCGGCGGCCGCGTCCGCACCGACCAACTCGACGGCTTCCTCCTCGACCGCGGCTTCCAAGTCTACCTCGACGCCTACCCAACCGCCTCCCAACTCCTCGACCTCCCCGCCCTCGACCTCAAAACCTTCGAACCCGGCGCCCTCGTCTTCCACGACCAAAAACTCCACCGCGTCATGGACGTCTTCCGCCGCCCCCAACACCTCCTCTCCTCCGCCACCGCTCCCATCGGCACCCTCCTTGACAAACTCCGCGTCGCCCTCCTCCGCACCCGCATCCGCAACTCCTCCCTTGATACCATCGCCAACCGCCCCGACACTTCCACCCAAACCTACCTCGAAAACGTCCGCTTCTCCCCCCGCTTCATCGACACCTTCTTCCGCTCCTTCTACGGCGGGATCTTCCTCGAAAACGAACTCCGCACCTCCTCCCGCATGTTCGAATTCACCTTCAAAATGTTCTCCCACGGCTCGGCCACCCTCCCCGCCCACGGCATGCAACAAATCCCCGCCCAACTCGCCAGCCGCCTCCACCCCGACACCCTCCGCCTCAACACCCCCGTCCAAACCCTCACCGGCACCACCCTCATCCTCGAAAATGGCGAACAAATCCAAGCAGACAACATTGTCCTTGCCCTCCCCGCCGACTCCGCCAACAAACTCATGCCTGACCTCAACCTCCCCGTCCCCACCTGGCGCTCCGTCACCAACCTCTACTTCGCCGCCCCTCAATCCCCCCTCAACGAACCCATCATCGCCCTCAACGGCAACAAGCACGGCCTCATCAACAACCTCTCCGTCCCCTCCGACCTCTCCCCCCACTACGCCCCCGAAGGCCAAGCCCTCATCTCCGCCTCCATCCTCGGCCTAAACGAGTCCCCCGACCTCCCAAACCAAGCCCTCGCCGAACTCGCCTCCTGGTTCGGTCCCCAAGTCCACCAATGGAAACACCTCCGCACCGATCTCATCCCCAAAGCCCTCCCCGACCAACTCCCCAACTCCTCCCCCCCTCCTCAACCCCAACCTCCCCTCTTCCTCTGCGGCGACCACCAAACCTCCGCCTCCATCGAAGGCGCCTTCACATCCGGTCAACAAATCGCAAAACGAATTTTAGCAGCCCACTGACACGCCTCCTCCTCGATCATTTCCCGCCACCACGGCATGCGCTCTGCTATCCACAACAACAGCTATGGCTAAAAAGAAATCAACCCCCAAAAAAGCCGCGAAGAAGACCTCCAAAAAGGCCGCAAAAAAAGCCCCCAAGAAACCATCTAAGAAAAAAGCGCCCAAAAAGACCTCTAAGAAGTCTTCCAAAAAGAAAACGACCAAACCGCCCAAAAAGGCCCCCAAAGCCACCAATACCCCCCCGTCCGACGCCGACATCGCAGCCCGCGCCTACTACGTCTACCTCGACCGTGTCCAATGGAACAAACCCGGCGACCCCTACGGCGACTGGATCGAAGCCATTCGCCAGCTCAGCTCGGAATAACCCCCTAAAAAAAGAATCAGTCTTTCACTGTTCCTCTGCCTCCACTCGAAAGAAACGACTCCCGCTCGCAGCTCCTAAATTGCGAGTCTCATCAACCACCTCCGACCCCGCTTCCTCGACCACTCCACTCCCCCCGACCGGAGAAGTAAAGTTCGTCAGGTTCGAGGACTCCAAAACAGAATATTCCAAGTCGACGGCCTGGTCCGTCCTCCTGAACGTCACCTCCACCTCACCAGATAAGATCTCAATACAAATTGGGCTCGGAATCGATTCCCCATCCTCCGGATCAGACCCAAAGGCATACTCAACAAAATTCACCACCTCGTCACCATCCGCATCCTGATCACGGCCGGTCAACGAAGTCACCCTCAACTCCTCCCAGAGAGCATAGTCCAAACTCGGAAAAGGAACATCTTTCACCGTCCAACCAATATCCCTCAACATCGTCAATGCGAGATCGGGATCATTCCTCCCAGTATCCGCACTCACCGGCTCTAACAAAAAACTCGGCTCAAAACCCACATCCCAATGGGAAACCGAACTACCAGGCTCCAAACCCGAGGGAGTATACATCAGGGGCTTCCCATCCCAAGTTCCCGCCAAATCCGTAACCCTCAGATTGACCAATGTCCCCTGCGGCAATTGCCGCAACGCGACGCCCGCAGCCTCCGAAACAAAAACTGAAGGAATGGAAATCCCACTATCCACTCCACCCATCACAATGATTCGATCGGGCCCGTTGTCGGCTACAATGACCCCGATCGCACCAGCGTTCTGCGCTCGTGTAACTTTCTCCGTAAAAAAACAAACCCCTCGATCAATAAGCGCAATCTTCCCTGCCAACTCAGTCGCATTCACAAAGGGCTCACTACAGGCATCCGCAGTCGGTGCCACTCCATCATCAACCAAAACAACTTCACCAGTAATCCCATTCGCATCCAGCGAAGGTCCGAAAACTGCCGTCCCCGCAGGAAACTCAACACTCGCAGAATTCGCGGGAGAACAACTCACCCGCGCCAACTGACTTCCCGTTCCCACCAGCGAAGGCGCAGCCAGCTGACTTCCCCGACCATCCCAGACAACCGCACTTCCACTAACCGCCGAACTCTGCCTCTCGGCGTCAGTCATCTGATCCCAGGTTCTTCCAGACAAAATATCCAAGAGCTTCTGAGAAAACGCATCCGTCGAACCAAGAAATTCAGCTCCTGTCGTTAAATTGACGAGAGAGAAAAAACCAAGCCCATGCCCAATCTCATGCAACATCGTGAGAAAGAAATCTGTTTGAAAACCTCCCGCATTCGAATCCAACCCGTAATAATAACCACTTCCCGCATCAATCTGACTATTCGCAGTCAACAGCACCTCATTCGTTGATGCACTCAAATCACTCCCCGCGAGATGATTGGCCAGCGCAGCGACATACCAAGTGTCCGCTTCCAAAGCCCCGGCGAAATCAATGTGAGCACTACCAATTCCCGCCTGCGCCAGAGTTCCCGCCGAGAGCACCTCAAAATCCGCTTCAATCACCACGGGCCCATTCGGCTCCACGAATTCCTCCCACTTATCCACCGCCGCTTCCAAGGCAATTCTTCGCTGCTCACCCAACGTCGTCCCTGCATTCCCTCCGACAGGTGCCCGGGCATCGGTCGCGTTGAACCCTTCACCTGCCCCATCAGTATATTGGACCGAAAACTGGCCAAAACCATGTCCCGCCCACAACAACAAAAACAGCAAACAAACACCGACCCTCATCGCTTCTCTCTCTCCAAATCTCGCTCATTCAATCTCTCCAACGTCTTCCCCAAACTGGCAAATTGTCCCGAAAATCCAGTCTCACACCCCGTCTTCACATTCCCTTGCCCATCTTCGAATTGCACGGCCCGGCTAATCACCAAACCACTCAAATCAACACTGCGACTCCCGTCCGTATGCGAGCGCACCACCACCGGAACCCCCGCAACCTCCACCAACTCACTCGGCTCTGGGCTCTCTGCTCGTGCAACCAACCAGACCAAGACCAAGAAGAACGAAACCGGAACAAAAAGCGACGAGCGGCGACAGACTTTCATCCCCAAATGTATCCAAGTCCGGCCTCAAACCAAATTTTAACTTCATCGCCCCCCCAACAAGAACTCCCACCACAAAACAGCGAGACGTCCTCTCCAATCACGAACAATCTGAATCCGACCCTTGAGAGACTCAACCATCACAACCTGCGCAGTCGTAAAACCGTCCTCGAGTTCGCAAATTTCGAGACCATCAGCCACAAACCCGTTGTCTTCCAAATCGAGACGCTCAGTTCGAAAACAAATGGGGGTTGTTCAGCTGAAATTTTTGGAACGTGGCGACCCCGATAATCTCCTGACCCAAATCGGAATAATGAACCCCATCCCGCGCGTTTGCAGAATCAGTTCCAGTAACATCGCCGTCAATGACCCAAGTATTTGCCAAAGGCGAGCTCCCCGAATCGACATCCAGACTATGCTGTCTCGACTTTGTAAGCGTCCAAGCAGGGCTTTCAGCGGCTTGACCCATCAATCCAAGGTCATTCAGACTCTGAATATAAATCTGCACCTGATTCCCGTAGCGGGCACGAAAATGAGCAAATGTCGTTGACCAAGCACTTGCCCAATTTTGCCCCGTAGCCGCTTCACGTTCGCCCTGGTTAACAATGAGAGCCCGAACTGTGGGCTGACGTCCCGTCGATTCCAGATCTGCGATGAGAGTATCCAAGGCATTCTCTAACTCGGTTTTGCGACCACCATTCCTCCACTCCCAAGCCGGCCTTCCCCCACTTCCTGTCAATGCCCAAGCCACTTCGCTCTGATAGGACGAATTCTCGAGTTCTCTGGCAAACTCCCAAATACTTCCAATTGTTCGTCCTGCAGCTGCAACAGCATTCCAATGATCATAGATCGTTGGGTGACCAGCATTTGCCGTCCCGTTCCCTTCAGCAAAAACAACTTTCCCAGAAATGACGGTCGAATTGTAAGGAGAATAATTCCGCGCTTTGTGAAGGGCATTCGATTGTCCGGTGAGGACAAAAACATCAATCGGAATCAGAACCACTTTGAAAAATTGGGGACTGCTCCCCGCGCCCACCAGATAGGGTGATGCAGCTCCAACAACCTCCTTCCACTCCAAAAGATCGTCGGAAACATGAAGTGCTCCCTGACTCCAGCTGAGCTCAAAGTCTCCTCCAACCAGAGAAGTCATAGAGAGCTCAAGCGCCTGAGCATTGATGAGCAATGGAAAGAACCACAGCCAGCTTCGCAAAATCAGCTTCTTTCCAAGCTCTCTCACTTTCCCTCCTTTCCTTCTTTGGGGGAAGAAGCGGCAAATTCCCGCGCTGCGAGGAATTCCTGAATAGCTTCTCGAGCAACATCTGAGGGGGAGAGACCAAGGATATTTGAAAGAATCTGAAGCGCTTCACGCTCACTTTTTGTGAGCTGAATGGTAATTTTGTCAGACATTGTCTGACAAATGGGTGTTCCCTTCGGTTAGAGAAAGTACAAAATCACCCCCGGCAAGAATCGTGCCTCTGAAACTGATTTTTGATGGTTTTCCACCAAGAAACACTGAAATTGAGAAGTTTTGCCATACAGGCAGTCAAATTCTCGCTTCCCAATCAAACTTGGTCTAATCTACGTGACTCCCCAGAGGCTGAAGTCAGTCCAGAGACCAACAAAATGGAAAAGAATTCACGACCGATAACGAAAAGTCCAAAACCCGCAGAGAAAAAGCTCACAATTCGAATCAACGACGAAGCGCTTCTCTCCGCCTTCTCACAAGCAGTTGCTCAAATCGGAGAAAGCGACAGCGTGGTAGCCAGAATAGCACTCAGAGAATATCTTCGAAACAATGGCTATCTCTCGAGCCCAGACAAATAACCCTTTTCTTGTGGGAAACTGAAGAGAAGTCTCCTCACGGAGATCACGAAAAGTTTCCTTTTTCCTTCCTCGGAAAGAAGGAACAAAATCTGCAGAATGCTGGGCTCAATGCCCGGCAAACTCACCACTCACGTCCTCGACACCGCCCACGGTAACCCAGCCCCCGGTGTTCTCATCGAACTCCTCCAAAACGGCGAAACCATTGCCTCGTGCACGACAAACGCCGACGGCCGCTGCCCCGAGCCCCTCCTCGCCGACACCAACGCCATCTCTGGCCCCGCCCAACTTCTCTTCCATATCGGCGACTACTTCCGCGCTCAAGACACCCCCTCGCCCTTTCTCGACGTCGTCCCCGTTTCCTTCCAAATCACCCCTGGCGAAAACTACCACGTCCCCCTCGTCTGCTCCCCATGGTCCTACAGCACCTATCGCGGCAGCTAACCCGAATCATGCCGACCACTTGTCAGTCTCTCGAGGCTATTTCCCGAACCGCCGTTCGGCGTCTCGACGAATTGGCCGCCCTCACCGACTCCCCCGGAATCATCTCTCGCTCTCTCCTCTCAAAAGCCAACTTCCGCGCCGCCGCCACCATCCTCGACTGGTGGAACTCCTTCGGCCTCGAAACCGCTCACACACCCGACGGCTCAGTCCGTGGCATCCTCCCCGGCTCCAACCCCTCTGCCAAACCTCTCCTCATCGGTTCTCATTTCGACTCCGTCATCGATGCCGGAAAATTTGACGGCCCTCTCGGCATCGTCTCCGCCCTCGCTGCCCTCGAATTCCTTGCTCAGGAAAACATCACCCTCCCTTTCCCCGTCCACCTCCTCGGCTTCTCCGATGAAGAAGGAGTCCGCTTCCAAACCACCTACTTGGGTTCTCGTAGCATCGTCGGTACTCTCGACCCCGGCACCCTCTCCGCCACCGACGAATCCGGGCAGTCTCTCGCTCACACCCTCGCCACCGAAGGCTGGCACTCCGGTGCCACTCCCATCTGCTACCAAAAAGGCGAAACCCGCGGCTACCTCGAACTCCACATCGAGCAAGGTCGCGTCCTTCAAGACCTCGGCCAACCTGCCTGCGCCGTCTCCACCATCGTCGGACAATCCCGCTTCCGCATCTCTCTCCATGGCCAAGCCGACCACGCCGGCACCACTCCCATGCCTCTCCGCCGCGACGCCCTCGCTGGTGCCGCTGCCTGCATCGTCAAAGCCGAGGCCATCGCCGAAAGCGATCCCGATGCTGTTCTCACCGTCGGAAAACTCACCCTCCAACCCGGCGCTTCCAACGTCATCGCTGGCGAAACCACTTTCTCTCTCGACCTCCGCCATCCCGACGACTCCGAGCGCGAAAAAATCAAAGCTCAAACTCTCCAGGCGTTCGAAGAAATCGCTAGCCAACGCGACCTCGGCATCGATTGGCAATGCCTCCTCGACTCCAACGCCACCCCCTGCGACTCCGACCTCACTACCCCCATCCTCGACGCCGTGCAGTCACAAACCGGTCAACGCCTCCTCCTCCCCAGCGGAGCCGGCCACGACGGCGTCGCCCTCGCTCCCATCATGCCAATTGCCATGATTTTTGTCCGCTGCCGCGACGGCATCTCGCACCACCCCAAGGAACACGCCACCTCCGCCGACATCCAAACCGGCATCAAAATCCTCGCCGACACCCTCCAAAACCTCACCACCTAACCCCAAAAACCAAACCAAAATAATCCAATCCATCCTAGTCCCAAAAAACAACCTGCCCGCCCAGCCTCATCAGCGATTCAAACCCAAAACAATCAAAGCTCCGTTCTCTCCGTTTCCTCCTGTTCAAACCCCATACATCCAAAGCTCCGTTCTCTCCTGTTAGAATCCAAAACTTCCTTCTCTCCCAACCTCCTGTAAAAAAACGAAAACACATCCCACTCTCCCTCCATGCTCATCCAAGCTCACATCCTCCAAGCCCCCACTCCCGAGGAACTCTCTTCCATCCCCGACGGAGCCCTCGTTCTCGACGAATCTTCCGGAGAAATAACCGCCCTTGGACCTGCCACCGAAATCACCGCCCAGTTCCCCGACGAACCAGTCTTCCCCCTCCCAGAAAACGCCCGCCCCCTCCTTCTCCCCGGCCTCATCGACGTCCACGCCCATCTTCCCCAATTCCCTGCCGTGGCCCGCCGCGAAGCCTCCCTCCTCCCTTGGCTCGAGACCCACATCTTCCCCCTCGAACAACAATTTCGCTCCGAGCAACAGCGTCCCTTCATCGAAGCCTTCTTCGACGAAGTCGTCGCCAACGGTCTCACCACAATCGTCCTCTACGCCGCCATCTGGGAAGACACCACCGACCTTGCCTTCCAAGTCGCCGCCGAAAAAGGAATCCGCGCCATCATCGGCAAGGTCATGATGGACGTTCATTCCTACGGAGAGACTCTATCAGCCGTAGCTCGCGAAAAATCCCTCGCCCAAACCGTGCGCCTCATCGAGAAATGGCACCGCGCCGAAAATGGCCGCCTGGACTACGCTGTCTCTCCTCGATTCGCCGTTACCTGCTCCATGGACATGATGCGAGAAGCGGCTCAACTCGCTCGCCGTCACGACACCTACATCCAGACCCACCTCTCCGAAAATCACGCCGAAATCGAAACCGTCGCCCAACTCTTCCCCGACTCAAAATCCTACACCGACGTCTACTACCAGGCCGGACTCCTCACCCCCAAAACCCTCCTCGGCCACTGCATCCACCTCTCCCCCGACGAGATGACCCTCATCGCCGACGCCGACGCCAAAATCGCCCACTGCCCCACCTCCAATTTTTTCCTCAACTCCGGCATCATGCCCATTGACCGCATCGACCGCGCTGGCATCTCTTTTGGGGTAGCCAGCGACGTCGCCGGCGGTCCTGAACTCAATCCCTGGCAAGTCCTCCGCTCGGCTATCGAAGGCCAAAAGGCCCGCGCTTTCACCGACCCGGAGGTTCCCGAACTCACCCCCACTCGTGCCCTCCACCTCGCCACCACCGGCGGCGCCCACGTCCTCTCAAAATCCGACACCATCGGCCAACTCCAACCCAACTTCGAAGCCGACCTCACCCTCCTCGACCTCAACCAAATCCTTCCTCTCGGTGGCCGCTTTTCTCCCCCCGATCTCGACCCCGACCAAATCCTCACCGCTTGCATCTACCGCGGCACCCCCTCCGCCACCCTCGCCACCTTCGTTCGTGGCAAACAACTTAATCCCTAGTAACCAAGGGAGCGTGGACTTCCAGTCCGCCCCAAATCCCTCAGCAAGAACCAAAAAACCAAACCCAAATTCCAAATCCAAGTCCACCCCAAATCCACCAGCCAAACCAACAACCCAAGAAAATCCAGTCCATCCTATCCATCCTGGTCCAAAAACACCCATCACAAGCACGCAGCACCCAAACTGGACACTTTCAGCCATGCCAACCGTCTTCTCCTTTTCCTCATCCGCAGAATCTGCTACCCTTCCTCATCGAAAAAGACATCCAGTCCTTCGAATCCTTCGAAGAAGCCCAACAGTCCGAGCGCCTCGAACGCTGGGCCATGACTCCTGACGAGCGTCTTGCCGCCGTCGAACTATTGCGAAGCTATGTCTATCCCGACCCTAAATCTCCCCCACGACTTCAGCGAGTTCTTGAAGTCGTTGAATTCCCACCAAGTTGACTACCTTCTCGTCGGCGGCTATGCCGTGGCCTACCACGGATACCCTCGTTACACCGGTGACATTGATATTTGGATCGCCGTAAATCCAACGAACGCTTCCCGCACCACCTCCGCGCTCAAGGATTTTGGTTTCGACGTCCCTGAGCTTTCAGACGAGCAATTCCTTGAGCCCAATCGAATGACCCGAATGGGCCGTGAACCCATCAAAATCGAAATCCTCACTTCCATCTCCGGCCTGACTTTCGAAGAAGCTCGACCCAATGCCATCATCCACGAACACAATGGCATCTCCATTCCCATCATCGCCCTCGCCGAACTCCGCAAAAACAAAGCCGCCAGCGCCCGACACAAAGATCTCGACGATCTGGAAAACCTCCCCACTGAAAGCAACTAAAACGGAGCGCAAACTTCAGTCCGCCCCAAATCCCTGAGCTAACACCCAAACCCAAATTCCATAGCCAAACACACAACCCCAACAAAAAATCCAATCCATCCTATCCATCCTGGTCCAAAAACACACAGCTTAAGCCCGCAGCACCCAGACTGAACACCAGCAACCCAACATCCTCCCCACCAAATAAACTCATCTTTCATCCTTCAGAACTCATCCTTCACCCATGCCCGCCTTCGACCTCCTCATACACTCCACCACCCCCGACGGCTCCCCCGTCTCCCTCGGCATCACCGACGGCTGCATCGCAGCCCTCGACTCCCACCTCGCCAGCACCGCCACCAAAGAACTCACCGCTCCTGAAACCACACTTTACCCCGGCTGGATCGACGCTCATGTCCACTTCAACGAACCCGGCCGCACCGAATGGGAGGGCCTCGCCTCCGGTTCCTGGGCTCTCGCCAAAGGAGGAGGCACCGCCTTCTTCGACATGCCTCTCAACTCCTCCCCGCCCGTCCTTAACCGTCAACTCCTCGAAGAAAAATCCGCCCTCGCCGGCCAAAAATCCTGCCTCGATTTTGCCCTCTGGGGCGGACTCACTCCCGACTCCCTCGATCACCTGGAAGACATGGCCCAGGCCGGTGCCATCGGCTTCAAGGCCTTCCTCTGCCACTCCGGCCTCGACGAATTCCCCCACGCCGACCCGCAGACCCTCAAAGTCGGCATGACCACCGCCGCCGCTCTCAACCTCCCCGTCTCCACCCACGCCGAGTTTAATCCCACCGGCCCGCCTCCCACCGGAACCGACATGCGGGCCTGGCTCGACTCCCGCCCCATCCAACTCGAGCTCGACGCCATCCAACTCGCCACCGACCTCGCCGGCGAAACTGGCTGCGCCCTCCACATCGTCCACGTCTACTGCCCCGAAGGCATCGAGCTCATCTCCCAAGCCAAGTCCCGGGGTGTCAACGTCACCGCCGAAACCTGCCCACACTACTTGCTACTAGATGAATCCTCGGCCATCGAAATCGGAGCCTTCGCCAAATGCGCCCCTCCTCTCCGCAACCCCGAGCGCGTCGCCGCTCTCTGGCAAGACCTCCGCTCTGGCCGCATTGACACCCTCGGCTCCGACCACTCCCCCTCCTCCCCCGATCTCAAAACTGGCGACGACCTCTTCGCGATCTGGGGCGGCATTGCCGGTATCCAACATGGCCTCCCCCTCCTCCTCGACCAGGAACCCACTCTCAACGAACAGATATCTGCCAACGTGGCCCAACGCTTCCGTCTTCCCAACAAAGGCGGCCTCACCATTGGTCACGACGCCGATTTCTTTCTCACCCAAAAAGACTCCCAACCCATCGCCGTCGAAGATCTCGTGACACGCCATCCCATTTCTCCATACTTAAACCGAACCCTTTCCACCCAGATCACCGCCACCTACCTGCGCGGCCAACTCGTCACTCCTGAAACCAAAGGCAAACTACTCAAACCTGAACCCGCATGACTACCACCGACCTCTTTGGCCAAACCCGCACCCGCGTCGCCGCTCGTCACGCCCTCATTGCACCCGACAGCCACGTCCTCTCCGAATTCCCCGACTGGGAAAACGTCTCCGCCACCGTCATCCTTTCCCCTGGCATGGGAGCCAAACTCAGCCAACTTCTCCTCACCTTCACCGACGCCTCCTCAACCAAGGCCACCTTCCCGTCCGACACCCACGAACACGCCTTCTACCTTGAAACCGGCACCTGCGAAGTCCAAACGACCGACGAGACCTTCACGCTCACCGCCGGCTCCTACCTCTTCGCCCCCTCAGAAACCGACCTCACCCTCTCCGGTTCTCCCGACGCTCGTCTCACCGTCTTCCGCAAGGAATTCCAGCCGCAGGCCGGCTTCGAAGCCCCGCCTCTCCTCCACGGCAATGCCGCCGATGTCGCCGGCGAACCTTTCATGGGCAATCCTCGCGCCCTCCTGAAAACCCTTCTCCCCACCGACGCCCGCTTCGACCTCGCCATGAACATCTTCACCTACGAGCCCGGCGCCACTCTCCCCTTCGTCGAGACCCACATCATGGAACACGGCTTGCTGATGCTCTCAGGCCAAGGCGTTTATCGCCTCGAAGAAACCTACTACCCCGTCACCGCCGGCGACGCAATCTGGATGGCTCCCTACTGTCCGCAATGGTTCGTCGCCATGGGAGACGAACCCGCCAGCTACCTCTACTACAAAGATGTCAACCGCCTTCCCTAACACTTTCCCCAACTCCGACCGCCAAACAAATAGTTAGATAACTGTGCCAACCCTCTCCATCGACTCCGACCGCCTCTCTCGCGAACTCGACGAGCTCGCTACCTTCTCCTCCCACCCCGCTCCCGCCGTCACCCGCGTCCTCTTCTCCCCAGAAGACCTCCAAGCCCGCTCCTGGCTCATCAATTTGGCCAAAGAATCCGGCTTCCAAACCCGCCTCGACCCCGTCGGTAATCTCTTCATCACCTGGCTCGGCTCCGACCCTTCCCTCCCGCCCGTTGCCACCGGCTCCCACACCGACGCCATCCCCAACGCTGGAAAATACGATGGCACCGTCGGCGTCCTCGGCGGCCTCGAAGCCATGCGCGCCCTCAAAGCCTCCGGCCACCAACCCACCCGCAGCATCGAACTCATCATGTTCACTGCCGAGGAACCCACCCGCTTCGGCATCGGCTGCCTCGGCTCACGCATGCTCGCGGCTACGACTTCTGCCGTAGAAGCCAACCAACTCACCGACTCCGAAGGCCAAACCCTCGATGCCCTCCGCCCCGATTCCTGCCCCGGTTCCCTCGAAGACGTCGCTCTCACCCCCGGCTGCTACGCCCACTTCCTCGAACTTCACATCGAACAAGGTGCCCTCCTCGAAGAAGAAAACCTCGACCTCGGCCTTGTCGAAAAAATCGCCGCTCCTGCTGCCTTCCGGCTCTCCTTCACTGGCTCTGGTGGCCACGCCGGAGCCGTCCTCATGCCCGATCGCCGCGACGCCTTCCTCGCCGCTGCTGAAGTCGCTCTCCTTGTGGAAAAATACGCCAAGGAATCCCCCTCTCCCGATACCGTCGGCACCACCGGCGTCGTCCAAGTCTCTCCCGGTGCCATCAACAGCATCCCCTGCGACACCTTGCTCGAAATCGACTTTCGCGATACTGATTTCGCCGCTCGCAACATCGCCCTCGCCTCCATCCGTTCCGATGCCGAAGCCCTCTGCCAACGCCGTGGCATCGAACTCACCTGGGAACAAATCAACAGCGACCCCCCCGCCACCTGCGACCCCGAACTGGTGCAACTTCTCGAAGACACCGCCCAAAAACTCGGCTACTCTCATCGACGCATGATCAGCCGCGCCTACCACGACTCCCTCTTCATGGCTCGCCTCTGCCCCACCTCCATGATCTTCATCCCCTGTTTCAAAGGCTACTCTCACCGCCCCGACGAATACGCCTCCCCCGAAGCCATCGCCAAAGGCACCCAACTCCTCGCCGAATCCCTCCGCCAACTGAGTTTATGAGCAGCCTCACCATCAACGGTGCCGCTCACGACATCTCCGCGGCCCCCCTCCACCAAACCCTCCTCGACTACCTCCGCAAAACCGGACTCCCCGGCACCAAGTGCGGCTGCAACGAAGGCGACTGCGGAGCCTGCACTCTCCTCCTCCTCCAACCCGACGGCCAAGCTCCCCGCGCCGTCAATTCCTGCCTCACCCTCGTCCACGCCATGGCCGGACAAGAAGTCCTCACCTCCGAGGGCCTCGCCAGCGATGACCAACTCCATCCCGCCCAAACCGAGATGGTCGAAAAACTCGGCTCCCAGTGCGGCTACTGCACTCCTGGTATCATCTGCTCCATGGCCGAAGCCTCTGCACGGGGCCTCACTCAGGACCCCGCAGCCGTCGCTGACCAACTCTGCGGCAACCTCTGCCGCTGCACCGGCTACCGCCCCATCCGCGAAGCCGCCCTTGCCACCCCTCCCACCCCGCTACCTTCAAAAAAACCAACCACTCCCCCCGCTTCTACTCCTCACTTCTTCCGCCCCACCACCGTCCCCGAAGCCCTCCAGCTCAAACAAGATCACCCCGAAGCCGAATACCTCGCCGGTGCCACCGAAACCGCCGTCTTGATGAACAAGCACGGCCACCGCCCCCCCGCCTTCATCTCCCTCGAACACGTCCCCTCCCTCAAAACAATAGAACTCAAACCCACCAAACCCTCGCCGCAAGCAGCCCAAAAAAATTCAAACCCCACCAAACCTCCGTTCTCTCCGTTAGCTCCTGTTCAAAACCGGAATCCAAAAACCCAATCAAATCAGCTTCGCGCCTTCGCGTCTTCGCGCGAGACCCAAACCCCCAATCCAAACCAAGAAAACCTCTGCGCCTCCGCGTCTCCGCGCGATGCCCAATCCAAAACCTCCGGAACCAAAAATTCAAAAACAAAAAATCCAATCCATCCCATCCATCCTAGTCCAACCCCAAATAATCCAGCCAAAGATTACCTCCTTCCCTCCTCACCTCCTGTTCAAACCGATCCCTCCCCCGAATACTGGCACCTCGGCGCTGCCGCCCCCCTCACCGACATCGAAGAAGCCCTCGCCAACGAGATCCCCGCCATCACCCAGATGCTGCGTCTCTTCGCCTCCCGCCAAATCCGGCACCGCGCTACCCTCGGCGGCAACCTCGTCACCGCCTCCCCTATTGGCGACTCCGCACCCGTCCTCCTCGCTCTTGACGCGAGCGTCGTCCTCGAATCCCTCCGCGGCCAACGCACCCTGCCCCTCACCGACTTCTTCCTCGATTTTCGAAAAACCGCCCTCGCCGACGATGAACTCCTCGTCGCTATCGAAATCCCCCGCCACCTCCCCGGCCAAAAAGAAACAACCTTCAACAAAGTCTCCAAGCGCCGCGAAATGGACATCTCCACCGTCTCCGCCGCCATCCGAATCGCCACCGACGACTCCGGCACCATCACCGATGCCCGCCTCGCCTTCGGAGGCGTCGCCGCCACCCCGGCCCGAGCCCTCAAGACCGAACAAGCCCTCCTCGGAAAAAATATCAACGCCGCGGTCACCCCCGAAATCCTCTCCCTCCTCCAATCCGAATTCGCTCCCATCGACGACCAACGCGGCAGCGCTGCCTACCGCTCCCTCCTCATCCGCGATCTCTTCATCCAGCACCTTGCCGGCGAAGTCCCCACTCTCCCTGCCTTCCAGACGGCTCCCGCTTGGCCCGATTCGACCAAAGCCCGCCCGCACGAAAGCGCCGTCGGACACGTCACCGGCACCGCCCGCTACGTCGAGGACGACTCCCTCCTCCACAGCTCTCCTCTCCAGGTCTGGCCCGTTCTCGCCCCCGTCGCCCACGCCACCATCACCCGCTTCGACACCTCTCCCGCCGAAAACGAACCCGGCGTCACCACTATCCTCACCGCCGCCGACATCCCCGGCCTCAACAACACCGGACCTGCCCGCCACGACGAACCCCTCTTCGCCGAAAACGAGATTCTCTACCACGGCCAACTCCTCGCCGCCGTCATCGGACCCGACCTCGAAGCCTGCCGTCTCGCTGCTACTAAAATCATCCTCGAATACGAAACCCGTCCCCCGCTCCTCGGCATTCCCGCCGCCATCGCTGCCGACTCCTTCCACACTGACCCTCACCATCTCACCCGTGGCGACCTGAAGGAAGGCTTCGCCCAGAGCACCCACACCCTCTCCGGCACCCTCGAAATCGGTGGCCAGGAACACTTCTACCTCGAAACCCAAGCCGCTTCCGCTCGCCTCGATGGCGACGGTGGCCTCTTTGTCCGCAGCTCCACCCAGCACCCCAGCGAAATCCAAGCCATCGTCGCCGAAATCCTCGGCAAGGCCAAACACGACATCACCGTCGAGTCCCCCCGCATGGGCGGCGGCTTTGGTGGCAAAGAAACGCAAGGCAACGCCTGGTCCGCCCTCTGCGCCCTCGCCGCTCTCAAAACCGGACGCGAAACCGTCGTCCAGCTCGACCGCGACCACGACATCACTTGGTCCGGCAAGCGCCATCCCTTCCACGCCACCTACAAAGTCGGCTTCGATGACCAGGGCAAAATCCTCGCCGCCCAGGTCGACCTCGTCTCCGACGGCGGCTGGTCCCTCGACCTCTCCCTCCCTGTCTGCGACCGCGCCCTCTTCCACCTCGACAACGCCTACTACCTCCCACACGTCCACTTCACCGGCCGCGTCGCCAAAACCAACGTCACCTCCCACACCGCCTTCCGCGGCTTCGGCGGCCCTCAAGGCATGCTCGTCATCGAGGAAATCGTCGGCCAAGTCGCCTCCCGCCTCCAACTCCCTCCCGAACAAGTCCGCGAACACAACTTCTACCACGGCACCGGAGAAACCTCCACCACTCACTACGGCGAACTCATCGAAGGCAACCGGCTCCCCCTCCTCTGGCAACCCCTCCTCGAATCCTCCGACTTCCACTCACGACGCAGCGAAATCGACCACTGGAACGCCGCCCATCCCAACCGCAAGCGCGGCCTCGCCATCACCCCCGTCAAATTTGGCATCAGCTTCACCCTCAAACACTACAATCAGGCCGGCGCCCTCGTCCTCATCTACGCCGACGGCAGCGTCCAAGTGAACCACGGCGGCACCGAAATGGGCCAGGGCCTCCACACCAAAATCCTCGGCGTCGCCATGCGCGAACTCGGCCTCCCTGCCGAATCCATTCGCCTCATGCAAACCCGCACCGACAAGGTGCCCAACACCTCCGCCACTGCCGCCTCCTCCGGCTCCGACCTCAACGGCATGGCTGTCGCCGACGCATGCCAACAAATCAAAGCCCGCCTCCTCCCCCTCGCCGCTCAACTCCTCAACTGCGCCGAAACCGACATCACCTTCGCCGACGGCCAAGTCGTAGCACCAAACGCCAGCCTCCCCTTCCCCGAACTCATTCAAGCCGCCTACCAAAACCGAATCCAACTCTCCGCCGCCGGCTTCTACAAAACCCCTGACCTCGAATGGGATTGGAACGTCGGAAAAGGTAAGCCCTTCCACTACTTCGCCTTCGGCGCCGCCGTCAGCGAAGTCGAAATCGATGGCTACACCGGCATGCACCACGTCCGCCGCGTCGACATCCTCCACGACGTCGGCGACTCCCTCAATCCCGCCGTCGACCGTGGTCAAATCGAAGGTGCCTTCGTTCAAGGCATGGGCTGGCTCACCGCCGAAGAACTCAAATGGGCTGACGACGGCCGCCTCCTCACCCACAGCGCGAGCACCTACGCCATCCCCGCCTTCAGCGACGCCCCCGCCGAGTTCAACGTCCACCTAGTAGAAGACGCGCCCCAAGACCGGACCATCCACCGCAGCAAAGCTGTCGGCGAACCCCCCTTCATGCTCGCCCTCTCCATCCGCGAAGCCTTGCGCCATGCCCTCACCGCCTTCAACCAACACCCCACCTCCGAAAACTTCCCCTCCCCCCTCACCGCCGAAACCATCAAAACCCTCCTCGGCCCAACCTACCCACTCCACCATCAAGACTCTGGACAGGGACTGAAGACATAAATTCGTGGTTTTGATTCGATCATTCCGATTCACCCAACATCAGCCTTTCCTCAGCGTTCATTTGAGCAATTAACGGCACGGAAGCCAACCACGTTGATGCAACTTAGACATTTGCTGATTCAGAGGCCGTTAAAAATAAGCTTCTTCAAATGTCAAAAATTAAAGAAAGGAAGAAGACCCGTTCATTCAAATTCAACTGAAAAGGTTAAGCAATCAATCCACTCTAACAAGATTGCAAACCGAATATTCGCTCACTAAGAGAGGCGTGTATTTTTAGCCTGCGGCCAACGAACTAAATTAATAAAGCTCAACCAGGATGAATAGATTCTACATACTCCATTTGCGATTCATTATCGCCTCATTGGCTTTGCTTCCTGGAATGGGATTCTGCGCGTTAACAAGCCTGTGGCGGGTCGAAGCGAACGGCGCGGCTTCTCTAGTTCAAAACGCAATTGATTGGGAGCGAGGGCTGGACTCATCAACTTGGATATTGCGGGATAGTCGAACTATCTTTAGCTCTTCCGGCACTGGAGATGTTACAGTGACGGGACTGCCCAGCACAGTTGATCTCAATCGGATCACGTTCGCTAGTAACAGCTATGCCTGGATCGCTGACACCAGTGACAGCCTGTGGCGGGTCGAAGCGAACGGCGTCTCTTCTCCAGTAATCAACGCCATTGACTGGGAGCGAGGACAGGACTCGTCCACTTGGATATTACGAGATAGTCGAACCATCTTCAGCTCTTTCACCACTGGAGATGTTATCGTGACGGGACTACCCAGCACAGTTGACCTCAATCGGATCACGTTTGCGAGTAACAGCTATGCTTGGATTTCTGACACCAGTAACAGCCTGTGGCGAGTCGAAGCGAACGGCGTCGCTTCCCCAGTAATCAATGCCATTGATTGGGAGCGAGGACAGGACTCGTCCACTTGGATATTACGAGATAGTCGAACTATCTTCAGTTCATTCGATGTCGGTGATGTAACCGTCACGGGCCTTCCCGATAATATCGAACTGAGACGAATCACTTTTGCTAGCAGCAGTTATTCATGGATATCAGGTGTCTCAGTCCCTGAGCCAGCGCCGCTTCTTCTGACGCTCCCCATTATCACTCTGTTCGCATCCCGGCGCGAGCGGATACGAAACAATGGTTCCCAATGATCTCAACTTGCATGAGGAGCTTAATGAGGGACGGACCTTTCTCCCACTCAATTGAATTTTTGAAACTAGCTGCACAATCCAACTTTTCACGACGCCTGTCCAAATTAAGCTTTGTGCAAAACCCGCTTAAAGCTGAATTTTTTCACCCCAACGCCAAAGGAAGCCCACCCAGCAACTGCTCACAATACTCATACTGCTCAAGCCCTTCAAGCCAGTGTGAAGGAATCGCCTCGATGCCGAAATAGGCGCCCATCACCATGCCAATCGCAATGGCGCGTGAGGCATTGTCTCCCCCTACCATGGCATTCGCCTGGAGGGCCTTCTTGAGTCCTTCAGGCTCGTCGAGATATTTGAGAATGAAGTAAACGGAGCCCGGAAGAGTGCCCTCGGTGGGGCTGGCCTTGCCGACCTTGATGGGCTCCGAACGCCCGACATCCCAGAGCCGTGCCATCGATGTCAGCGCTAGGTCATCGCAGAAGAGTTCTTTTGACAGGGGCGACTCCCCAGTGAGCACCTCATCAGCTTTCGCTAAGCCCTGCAGGGCCTTTTCTTGGAAGAATCCACCCATCAATTCAGCCACCTCAACAATAGCCGTCCTGGGATCCATTCCCTGAATCACCCGGTGGGTCACTCTCGCAAAGAACTCTCCTCCCCCGAGCGCTTCCTCGGCCCGATGCGTGAACATCGCTTTCCGCGCAACCTCCACGAGAACATCCTCATCCGAGTAGCAGGCATGCGCCGCGACATGGCGAATCGCCATCGCATTTGACATCCCACCAAGGTCCTCAACCGCGACTCCATGGGCGACTTGCGAGTAGGTCTCTCGAGTCATGGTACAAATCCAAGAACCCCAGCCTTTTTCCAAACGCTGCTTCCAGTGCGGAATCAGAGAAGCGACTTCAAATTCCGGAGGATTCCTCGCACTGTTAGCCAGATACTCCAAGACGAGAATGTTGTAGTCGCCATTGTCCGTCGTCCCCCCGGCAGATTTTCCGGGATGATAATTCTGCTCCCCCCATCCGATGCCATGAGTCGCCCCTCCGGTCGCTTCCCCGGGCGAATAGTAGCGGTCGAGCGGCTTGCGACCATAGGCCTCGAAAATCTTGCGCGCATCGTATTCGTAGTGCGTCCCTAGACAAAGGGCATCTCCAGTAATCGCTCCAAAAAAGGAACCTCGTATCGCGCTAGCAGTAGAAGTGGCTGGCATAAATAATGGGCAAGAAACACCCGCACCAAACAGGGTCAAGAGAAAGCACGAGGGTGCCGTCGAAAGAGGAAGGCCATCACTACTTTTTCGCAAACCAGCGAGGTCACTTTCCTCAGTAACCGCAAACCGAAAATACCCAACTCTACCCCCATTGACCTGACGCCTTCAGAAATCGCTGACTGCAGAGTCACCTTGGAACAACTCCCCACCTCCCTAACGAGTCTCAATTCTTCTTGTGCCAGCGAAAGATGAAGAGCAGGTGCAGAATGAGAGAAAGAAAAGTCAGGGCCACCGTGACCATGTGCAGGACTTTCCACAGCACCATCTGATCCCCGTCCTTCGCGCCATTGATCACGGGCACCAGAAAGTAGCAAACCAGCATGCCCAAAACCGTGACCAGATTCACCATCCGCGCCCACTTGTGTGTTTTTGATGCCAACACCCCGACCACGCCAAGGATTCCGACCAGCGCAAAGAATATCGGCCAAATAAATCGCAACATAATGGCCGCCGGCTCCACCGGAAGAGCGATGTTGATCGCTGGAGCCACCAGCGCACATTGATACAAAATGAGGGTCGAAATGACCGCCGAGAGAAAGCGTGCGAAGGGAATCATGAAGGCGGCATCAATCTTTTCCCACCCTCTCAATTGTCAAGCGAAGCCTCTCTGAGGAGGCCTTCTCCAACCCAGTTCGAGATCGTCTCTTTTGCGCCACAACAGCCTCTCCACTCGGCCCATTCCTGCGCTAATTGAGCGCTCGTTTTTCATTACAAAGGGCTAATAACCAAAAAAATAAAGAAAAGGGATTAAATCTGGCTCCAAATCTGCTCAGATAGCCGCTTCCAAAATGCTCTACACCATCGAAGACAAGCCTCCACTCGGCACTTCTCTCCTCCTTGGCTTCCAGCACTACCTCACCATGTTTGGCTCCACCGTAGCCATTCCCCTCCTCCTTCAAAGCCACCTCGGCGCTTCCGATTCCCAGCTCGCTCTTCTCATCAGCACGATGTTTCTCGTGAGTGGAATCAGCACCTTCATCCAATCCACCTTCGGCTCCCGCCTCCCCATCATCCAAGGCGGCACTTTCTCCTTTTTGGGACCCGCCATCGCGATTTGCAGCATGGCCTCTCTCGCCGATGCCGGATTCGAAATGCGCATGCGCCACGTCCAAGGTGCCATCATCGCCGGGGCCTTCTTCGAGATTTTTATCGGCTTCAGCGGACTCATGGGGCGCATCCTCAAGTTCATCACCCCCGTCACCATCGCCCCCACCATCGCCCTCATCGGACTCGCTCTCTTCAAGTTCGGCGCCCCGCTTGCCGGCCAACACTGGGGCATCGGCGGGCTCACCATTTTGCTCTTGATACTATTCAGCCAGTATCTCCGCACCAAGCACAAGGCCATCAACCTCTTTCCAATTCTCCTCGGTCTCATCATTGCTTGGCTTGTTGCCACCATCTTCACCGGCACCGGCGCTTTCAAGGAAGGTCACCCCGCTCACACCAGCTTCGCCACCGTCAAGGAAGCTCCCTGGTTCCGCGTCCCTCTGCCCTTCCAATGGGGAATGCCCTCCTTCGGCGTCGCCGCCATCGTTGGCATGTTTGCCGGTTACATCGCCAGTATGATCGAGTCCACTGGCGACTACTACGCCGCCGCCCGCATGTCGAAAGCCCCCACCCCCACGGCCAAAACCATCAACCGCGGAATCGGCTTCGAAGGCATCGGCTGCCTCATCGCAGGCATCTTCGGCACCGGAAATGGCACCACCTCCTACTCGGAAAACATCGGCGCCATCGGCCTCACCCGCGTAGGCAGCCGCCGCGTTATCCAAGCCGCCGCCCTGCTCATGCTCGTCTTTGCCCTCTTCGGAAAGTTCGGGGCCCTCTTCACCTCTATTCCCACCCCCATCGTCGGCGGCATGTATTGCGTGATGTTCGCCATGGTCACCGGTGTCGGACTTTCCAATCTCCAGTTCGTCGATCTCAACTCTGCCCGCAATCTCTTCATCATCGGTTTCGCCCTCTTCGCAGGACTCTCCCTTCCCGAATACATCGCGCCGAACACCGAAATGCTCCAAGGCCTCTTCCACCCCTCCCTACAATGGTTGGCGTCCATTCTCACCACGATTGGAACTTCTGGGATGGCAGTCGGCGCGTTTCTTGCTCTACTACTGGATAACACCATTCCCGGGACCGACGCCGAACGTGGCATCGAAGCCTTCAACCAATCCACTCAACCTACTGATTCCTAACCATGTCACGCATCATCAAAGCCGGTCTCATCCAAGCCTCTTCCACTCACTCAGGCACCGAATCCCCCACGACAATTCGCGATGCCATGATTGAAAAACACCTAAAAATGATCGCTGATGCGGCCGCTCAAGGCGTGCAAGTGCTCTGCCTCCAGGAACTTTTTTACGGCCCCTACTTCTGCGCCGAGCAAGAGCCCCGCTGGTACGACATCACCGAGAAAATTCCCGACGGACCCACCACTCAACTGATGTGCGAGCAAGCCGCCAAACACCAGATGGTCCTCATCATTCCCATCTACGAAGTCGACGTCGAAGGCATTTACTACAACACCGCTGCCGTCATTGATGCCGACGGAACTTACCTCGGCAAATACCGTAAGAATCACATCCCCCACTGCCACCCCGGCTTTTGGGAAAAATTCTACTTCCGCCCCGGCAATCTCGGCTACCCCGTCTTCAAAACCAAGGTAGGCACCATCGGGGTCTACATTTGCTACGACCGCCACTTCCCCGAAGGCGCCCGTGCCCTCGCTCTCAACGGTGCCGAAATCGTCTTCAACCCCTCGGCCACCGTCGCCGGACTGAGCGAATACCTCTGGAAACTCGAGCAGCCCGCCCACTGCGTTGCCAATGGCTACTTCCTCGGCGCCATCAATCGCGTCGGCACCGAAGAACCTTGGGGCATCGGCGAATTCTACGGCCAATCCTACTTCTGCAACCCGCGCGGCCAACTCGTCGCCGAAGGTTCCCGTGACCAAGACGAACTCATTGTTGCTGACCTCAATCTCGATGAAATCCGCGAAGTTCGCGACACCTGGCAGTTCTTCCGCGACCGCCGTCCTGATTCCTACGGCGATCTCGTTGCTCCTTGAAGAATTTGTCCTCCAAACCTCATCACTCATCTTTAAAACAAGTGCCAACGATCCCACCATTCGACCACGAGCCCAAGCCCTACACCGGGCTTCCTCTCGACGAAGTCATGCGTCTTCGTCAAGCCCACCTCACCCCCGCGCTCATCACCTACTACGAGAATCCTCTCATGCTCGTGGAAGGAAAGATGCAGTATCTCTACGACGAAACTGGTCGCCGCTACCTTGACGGCTTCGGTGGCATCGTCACCGTCTCCTGCGGCCACTCCCACCCCAAGATTCTCGCTGCCGCCCACGACCAACTGGACACCCTCGTCCACACCACGACCATCTACCCCAATCAAGAAGTCGCTCTCTACGGAAAAGCCCTCGCCGACAAGATGCCTGGCGACCTCTCGGTCTGCTACTTCGTCAACTCCGGCTCCGAGGCCAACGACCTCGCCCTCTTGATGGCCCGCCTCCACACCGGGAACTACGACCTCGTCGCCCTCCGCAACTGCTACCACGGCGGCTCCCACTCCACCATGGGCCTCACCGCCCACGGCACCTGGAAATACAACACTCCTCAGGGCTTCGGCATCCACCACGCCCTCAATCCCGACCCCTATCGAGGCCCCTTCGCCGGACACGCTGACCAGGCCACTGACTACGCCAACGACGTCAAGCAACTCATCGAGTTCACTACCCCCGGCCGCGTTGCTGGCTTCATTGCCGAATCCATCCAAGGCGTCGGCGGCTCTATCGTGTTCCCCGAAGGCTACCTCAAACAAACCTACGACATTGTCCGTAGCCACGGCGGTCTCTGCATCGCAGACGAGGTTCAGGCCGGATTCGGCCGCACCGGCTCCCACTACTGGGGCTTCGAAAGCCAGGGCGTCCAGCCCGACATCGTGGTCATGGCCAAAGGCATCGGCAACGGCTTCCCTCTCGCTGCCGTCGTCACCACTCCCGCCGTTGCTGCCTCCCTCACCTCACACATTCACTTCAACACCTTCGGCGGAAACCCCTTCATCTCTCGCGTCGGTCGCGCCGTCCTCGAAGCCATCGATGAAGATGGTCTCCAGGCCAATTCCGCCAAAATCGGAAACCACCTCCTCACCAAACTTCACGGCCTAGCCGAAAAACACAATCTCATCGGACAAGTTCGCGGTCAGGGCCTCATGCTCGGCGTCGAACTCGTCACCGATCGCAACACCAAGGACCCGGCCACCGCCGAATGCGCGGCCGTCTGGAACAAATGCAAGGACCTCGGCCTTCTTCTCGGTAAAGGCGGCCTCTTCGGCAACGTCCTCCGAATCAAACCCCCCATGTGCCTCACTCAAGACGACGCCGACTTCATGGTTGAAGTCATCGATGAGGCTCTCACAACAGTCTAACAAGAAAGAATAAATACTATGGCGACCCTCGAAACTACCGTTGACGGAATCAAATATGCAAACCCCTTCGTGATTGGCTCAGGCCCTCCAGGCACCAACATCCGCGTGATCAAACGCGCCTTCAAGGAAGGCTGGGGCGGAGTCATTGCCAAAACCGTCAGCCTCGATCCCTCCAAAGTCGTCAACGTCGGTCCTCGCTATGCAAAGCTTCACTCCTCCGACGGCAAGGAAGTCATCGGCTGGGAGAACATCGAACTCATCAGCGACCGCTCCTTCGACAAGTGGCTCGACGAATTCAAAGAATGCAAGGACGAGTATCCCGACGGCGTCCTCATCGCTTCCGTGATGGAAGAATACAACAAAGATGCCTGGTGCGAGGTCATCGAGCGCTGCCAAGACGCTGGCGTTGACGCCTTCGAACTCAACTTCTCCTGCCCTCACGGACTTCCCGAGCGAAAAATGGGCGCCGCCATGGGACAAGACCCCGACGTCCTAGGCGAGGTCTGCTCTTGGGTCAACGAAGTCTCCAAACTCCCCGTCTGGGCCAAAATGACGCCCAACGTCACGCACATTGAGGAACCCACCAAGGCCGCTCTCGCCAACGGCTGCGAAGGCATCAGTGCCATCAACACCATCCGATCGGTGATGGGTGTCGACCTCGACTCTCTCCGCCCCATGCCCACCGTGGAAGGCTACACCACCCCCGGTGGCTACTCGTCCCGCGCCGTGAAACCCATCGCCCTTCGCATGGTAATGGAAATCGCGCAGCTCATCCAAAGCGAATTCCCCGGCCGCTCTCTCTCCGCCATCGGTGGAGTCGAAACTGGCCGCGATGCTGCGGAGTTCATCCTCCTCGGCGGCGACACCGTGCAAGTTTGCACCGGCGTGATGAAATTCGGATACGCTCACGTCCAAAAGATGTGCGACGAACTCCTCGCCTTCATGGAAGACAAGGGATTCGAAACTCTCGCCGACTTCAAGGGTCATGCTCTCCCCTACTTCACCACCCATGCCGAACTCGTTCGCATGCAGACCGAGCGCAAGGCCGCCGACAAGGCCGCCAAGGAAGCTGCCGCCAAAGCGGCCATGGTCGCCAGCGATGGCGAATGGGATGGCGACGATTTCGTCAAACAATCCAACGAACTCGCAGGAAACTAACTCATGGCTCTCAAACCCTGTCCCATTCTCATCAACGGAAACTGGTCCGTCCCCGAAACTGCCGAAACCAACCCTGTCCACAATCCCTCTACCGGCGAGGTCATCGCTCAGGTTCCTCACTGCGGAGCAGACGTAGTCGACTCTGCCGTTGCCGCTGCCACCGAGGCTTTTCATGACTGGTGGCAAACCCCACCCATCACCCGCGTCCGCATCATGATGCGCTACTGCGCGTTGTTAGAAGAAAACTTCGAAGACCTCGCTGCCATGATCGTGACCGAGCATGGCAAAACCATCACCGAAGCCCGTGGTGACCTCCGCCGTGGCATCGAGGTCGCCGAATACGCCTGCGGCATCACCGACATGCTCAAAGGCGAAGTCCTCGAAAACATCGCCCCTGGCATTGACTGCTCCATGGTCCGACAGCCCATCGGCGTCTGCGTCGGCATCTGTCCCTACAACTTCCCCGCCCTCGTTCCCATGTGGATGTTCCCCATGGCCCTCGCCTGCGGAAACTGCTTCATCCTCAAACCTTCCGAGAAAGTTCCCCTCACCGGCATCCGCCTCATCGAACTCCTCGAAGAAGCAGGCCTTCCCCCCGGGGTTTTTTCTGTCGTTCACGGAGGCAAAGACTGCGTCGACGCCCTCCTCACTCACCCCGATGTCGCCGCCATTTCTTTCGTCGGCAGCTCCCCTGTCGCGGAATACATTCACAAAACCGGAACCGCTCACGGTAAGCGCGTGCAAGCCGCCGGCGGAGCTAAAAACTTCGTCGTCGTCATGCCTGATGCCGAACTCGGAAAAGCCGTCGATGGCCTCACCGATGCCGCCTTCGGCTGTTCCGGACAACGCTGCATGGCCGGTTCTACGGCCGTCACCGTAGGAGAAGCTTCGGACAAATTCATCCCCGCCATCGCTGAATCTGCCGCATCTCTTCCCGTTGGCCCCACTCATCTCTCCTCCACTGCCAAGCTGGGCGGCGTCATCACTCCGCAACACCGCGACCGCATCACTTCGCTCATCGAATCCGCTGTCACCGAGGGCGGAGAACTCCTCGTCGATGGCCGCAACCCCGATGTCGCTGACCACCCCGACGGATTCTATCTCGGCGCCTCTGTCGTCGACCAGGTCACAACCGAGATGGCCATCTTCCAGGAAGAAGTCTTCGGGCCCGTCCTCAACATCATGCGTATGGACGACCTCGATGCCGCCCTCGAACTCGCTGGCAAGGTCTCCTTCGGCAACGGTGCCTGCATCTACACTCAAAGCGGACGTCTCGCCCGCGAGTTCCGCCACCACGTCAAGGCCGGCATGGTCGGCATCAACGTCGGCGTCCCCGCCCCCCTCGCCTACTTCCCTTTCGCCGGCTGGGACTACTCCTTCTTCGGCGACCTCCACCTCCAAGGTCGCGAATCCGTCATGTTTTACACCCGGGCCAAAGTCTACACCGAACGCTGGTTCTCCCCCGGCGAAGGCGACGTCTGGCACAAGGACTAACGGTAGGGCGGACCAGCTCTGACCCCCGCGAAAACTCCGACTCGAAATCCCTGAAATCTCAGTCTATTCTTACTTTATGAGCACTGTTTTAGAAGTCCTTGATGAAGCTCTCAACCTGCCCCGGACCGAGCAATCCTTCCTAGTCAAGAAGCTCCTCGAAAAGATGGACGACAACTACACCGAGCTTTCAGAAGATTACCAAACCGAACTGGAAGAACGCATCAAGCGGCGGGAGTCCGGCCGAACGCAAGCCCTGTCAAGCGAGGAAGTGCATGCGAATATCAAAGCACGCATTGATTCCAGAACTTCTTAGTCAATGCGTGTTCAGTTTCTTCCGGAAGCCAACCTCGAAATCATTGAGGCCATCGACTACTATCTAGAAATCGACCTTGAACTCGCACAGGCATTTGAAAGAGAACTGAGACAAGCCGAGGCAGACATCTGCGAAATGCCCGATGCTTGGCGACCTCTTGGCAAGGGCCTTCGCCGAAAACTATTCGAGAACTACCCCTACGGTCTCATCTACCACAAAATTGGCCCAGACCTTCTTGAAGTTGTTTCCGTAGTCGCTCTGCGAAGGAAACCAAACTACTGGCGCAAGCGCCTCGATTAATCCACTGAATCACGACCCAAATGTCCCTTCTCATCAAAAACGGCGAAATCGTCACCGCCACCGAAAGATACCACGCCGACATCTTCTGCGAAGGTGAGCAGATCACCGAAATCGGCACCAACCTCTCCCAAGAGGCCGACGAAGTCATCGACGCGACCGACAAATACATCTTCCCCGGTTTCATTGACCCCCACGTCCACATCTACCTCCCGTTCATGGGCACTTTCTCCAAGGACAACTACGAGACGGCCAGTAAAGCCGCCCTCATCGGCGGCACCACCACTCTCATCGAGATGTGCTGCCCCTCCCGAGCCGAAGAACCACTCGAAGCCTTCCAACTCTGGAACTCGAAAGCCGAAGGCCTCTCCGCCTGCGACTACACCTTCCACATGGGCGTCACTCGCTTCGATGATCTCGCCGAAACCCAACTCCGCACCATCGTCTCCGACTACGGCATCACCTCCTTCAAAGTCTTCCTCGCCTACAAAGGAGCCTTCGGCATCGACGATGCCGAACTCTACTCAACCCTCAAACTCGCCAAGGAACTCGGCGTGGTCGTTTCCGCCCACTGTGAAAACGCCGACCTCGTCGCCCAAACTCAAGCCAAGCTCGTCGCCGAAGGCAAAGTCGGTCCCGAATGGCACGAACCCTCCCGCCCTGTCACCGTAGAAGCCGAAGGCTGCCACCACCTCATGACCTTCGCCGAGATGACCGGGGCCGAAGTCTACGTCGTCCACACCTCCTGCATCCCGGCAGTCGACGCCATCACTGCTGCTCGCGAACGAGGTGTCAAAGCCGGCATCGAGACCGTCATCCCCTACCTCGTCCTCGACAAAACATTCGCCGAACTTCCCGATTTCGAAGGCGCCAAATACGTGATGTCACCTCCCATCCGATCCAAAGAGCATCAGGACTACCTCTGGCAAAAACTCGCCGACGGAACGATTGATACCGTAGGAACCGACCACGCCCCCTTCGACTTCGCGACCCAAAAACACATGGGCCACCCCGACGCCACCAAGGCAGTCGATGCCGAATTCAATTCCATCAACCAAGCCGCCAACTTCACTCTCATTCCCAACGGAATCCCGAGCGTCGAAGACCGCGTGAACCTTCTCTACACCTACGGCGTCGCCACCGGAAAAATCGACCTTCACACCTTCGTCGCCACTGCCTCGACCAACGCCGCCAAACAATTCGGCCTCTGCCCCCGCAAAGGTGACATCACCGTCGGCTCCGACGCCGACCTCGTCGTCTACGATCCCAACTACACCGGCACCATCTCCGCCGCCACCCATTCCATGAACACCGACTACTCCGGTTTCGAAGGCATGAAAATCAAAGGCCGCCCCTCCCACGTCACCGTCCGCGGCCAAATCGCTGCCCGCGACGGCCAATTCACCGGCACCTTCGGCCACGGCCAACTCCTCCGCCGCCAAACCACCGTGCCCAATCAAAGTTAATCCACTTCGACATCCGTAATTTTCAAAATGACCCCGGGTTCCCAGTTCCGCCAAGCTCTCAGTAGCTCCTTGGCGCAGAACACCCCCCTCCAACTCCCCGGAGTCATCAATGCCTACTCTGCCATCCTGGCTCGCGACACAGGCTTCCAGGCTCTCTACCTCTCCGGGGCCGGAGTCGCCAATGCCTCCTACGGCATCCCCGACCTCGGCATAACCACCCTCGAAAACGTTCTCGAGGACGTCCGCCGCATCACCTCCGCTACTCATCTGCCCCTACTCGTCGATGCCGACACTGGCTGGGCGAGTAGCCACAGCGTCGCACATTCCATCTCAGAAATCGAAAACGCGGGAGCCGCCGGCTGCCACCTCGAAGACCAAGAAGAAGCCAAACGCTGCGGACATCGCCCGAGAAAACATCTCGTCAGCACAACCGCCATGTGCGATCGCCTGAAGGCCGCCCTTGACGGCCGCGACAATGACGACTTCGTCATCATGGCTCGCACCGATGCCGTCGCCCCGGAAGGACTCAACGCCGCCCTCGACCGCTGCCACGCCTACCTCGAAACAGGGGCCGACATGATCTTTTGCGAAGCTCTCGAATCTCTAGACGATTACCGCACCTTCACCAAGAGCCTCTCCGCGCCTGTCCTCGCCAACATCACCGAATTTGGGAAAACCCCGCTCTTCACCCTCCAAGAACTTGCCTCCGCCGGCATCGCCATCGCCCTCTACCCTCTCAGCGGCTTCCGCGCGATGAACCAAGCCGCCCTCAACGTCTTCCAGCAGATCCGCCAACACGGAACCCAAGCCCATGTTCTCGATCAGATGCAAACGCGAGAGGAACTTTACCAACACCTCGACTACCATCGCTACGAACAAGAAGCCGACCAACTCCTAACCGAAAACCCACCAACCTCATGAGCAACTCCGCTACCAAAGGCCTTGCAGGCGTCACCGCCGGCTCGACCCACATCTGCACCGTAGGAAAAGCTGGCACGGGCCTCACCTACTTCGGTTACGACATCACCGACCTCTGTGAAAACAGTAGCTTCGACGAAGTGTCCTACCTCCTTCTCCACGGCGAGCTCCCAAATTCCGCTCAACTCAGGGACTGGCAAAGTCGGCAGCAAGCCCTCCGCGATCTTCCCACCCCTCTCAAGGAAACCCTCGCCAAGATTCCCGCCGATGCTCATCCCATGGACGTCCTTCGCACCGGAGTCTCTCTCCTCGGATGCCTCGAACCGGAATCTCCCGAAAACGATGGAGCCGCAGTTGGACTCCGTCTCCTCTCCGCCATGCCAAGCATGCTTTGCTACTGGTATCACGCTTCACATTCTGGCAAAGAAATCGACCTTCAATCTGACGAAACCACCCTCGCCGCCCACTTTCTCCACCTCCTCACCCAGGGCACCCCCGATCCCCTCGCGGTCAAAGTTCTCGACCTCTCCCTCATCCTCTACGCCGAACACGAGTTCAACGCCTCAACCTTCACCGGTCGCATCGTCACCTCAACCCTTAGCGACATCTACTCAGCAGTCAGCGCGGCCATCGGAGCTTTGCGCGGCCCCCTGCATGGCGGCGCCAATGAAGCCGCCATGGCATTGATCGAAAAGTTTTCCTCTCCCGACGAAGCCGAGGCTGGCGTCATGCAAATGCTCGCTAACAAAGACCTCATCATGGGCTTCGGGCACCGCGTCTACACCACCTCCGACCCTCGCTCCGAAATCATTCAAGGCTGGGCCAAGAAGCTCTCCGAAGAAAAAGGAGACAACACTCTCTACCCCGTTTCGGAGCGCATCCATGCCGTCATGAAGCGCGAGAAAAACCTCTTCCCCAACGCCGACTTCTACAGCGCGAGCGCTTACCACTTCTGCGGCATTCCCACCCCCATGTTCACTCCCATCTTCGTTCTCTCGCGTGTGACAGGATGGCTGGCGCACTTTTACGAACAACGGGCCGACAACCGTCTCATCAGACCCTCCGCCGACTACCTCGGTCCCGCCGAACGCCCCGTCCCTCCCCTCGAAGAACGATAAACAACACTCCGAACCCAGTCTTTTTTCCGCACACCCAGAACGACCAATTCATGTCTGCACCCCTTTCCAACGTCCGCCCCGATCCCGACCCTCTCCTTCGCGAAATCGCCCACTACATCGCACATCATCCCATCACCTCCGAAGAGGCCCTCAGCACCGCGCATTACTGCCTTCTCGATTCTCTTGGCTGCGCCTTTCAAGCCCTGGAATTTCCAGCCTGCGTCCAACGCCTCGGTCCCATTGTCCCCGGCGCTACCCTGAGCCCCGGCGCACGTGTCCCGGGAACCATGCATGAACTGGATCCGGTTCGCGCCGCCTTCAACCTCGGTGCCATGATTCGTTGGCTAGACTTCAACGACACCTGGCTCGCGGCCGAATGGGGGCACCCCTCCGACAACCTCGGGGGCATCATCAGCCTCGCCGACTACCTTCATCGTAGCGCCAAAAAGTCCTTCACCGTCGGCGACATCCTCCACTGGTGCATCAAGGCTCACGAAGTCCAAGGCATCCTCGCCCTCGAAAACAGCTTCAACCGCGTCGGCCTCGACCACGTCATCCTCGTCCGCATTGCCACCACTGCCGTCGCCTGTGGCATGCTCGACCTGGATGAATCCGCCATCATCCAAGCCCTCTCGAATGCCTGGCTCGACGGTGGCGCTCTCCGCACCTATCGACACGCGCCCAACACCGGGCCGAGGAAATCTTGGGCCGCTGGAGATGCCACGAGCCGAGGCATCTGGCACGCCCTCATGGCTCAAGCCGGAGAACCCGGCTACCCCTCTGCCCTCTCTGCCACCCTCTGGGGATTTCAGGATGTCCTCTTCAAGGAACAAACCCTCACCCTCTCCCAACCTCTCGACAGCTACGTCATGGAAAACGTCCTTTTTAAGATTTCCTTCCCTGCCGAGTTCCATTCCCAAACCGCCGTGGAAGCTGCCATCAAGCTCCACCCGCAAATCAAGGATCGCCTTTCGGAAATCGCTCAAATCGAGATTCACACCCACGAAAGCGCGATCCGCATCATCGACAAAACCGGACCCCTCCACAATCCCGCCGACCGCGACCATTGCCTGCAATACATGATCGCCATCGGCCTCCTCAAAGGACAGCTCACTGCCGAGGACTACGAAGACGAAGCCGCCGCCGATCCACGCATCGACCAGCTTCGCGAACTCATGACCGTTCAGGAAGACTCCTCCTACACCACCTCCTACCTCGATCCTGCAGAACGCTCCATCGCCAACCGCCTCACCATTCATTTCCGTGACGGCACCCAGCTTGAACCCGTCGAGGTCCTCTACCCCGTCGGCCACCGCTTCCGCCGCGCCGAAGGCATCCCTCTCCTCATGGAAAAATACCGCACCAACCTCCTCCGCATCTTCCCCGAGGAAAAAACCAAAGAAATCACCGCCCTCTGCGAAGACCAAGCCACCCTCGCCAGCACCCCCATCAACACCTTCATCGACCTCTTCCTCCCAAGCCACTGATTCTCGATTAAGCCGCCGATTATACCAGCACCCCAGGCCACGGCCAGCGGCTCAAGCGATAGTCGCTCCCCGCCTCTCCAACAACTGAGCCGTAATACTCACCGCAATCTCCGCCGGATCGTTCCCCCCGATGGGCAGACCCAGTGGACAAACCAGTCTCTCGAGAAGTTCCTCTCCAATTCCGTCCTCGCGCAACTCCCTCAAAAGCACCGCTCGCTTCGCTGCACTCCCAATCGCCCCTACAAACGGCAACTCAAAACACTTTCGCAAGACCTCACGCAACACCGGTCGGTCCGTCGCATGCCCCTGACTCACACACACCACGAAACTCTCCTCGTTCACCAACTCCACCCCTTCCTCGTAACTCTTCACCGCGTGCTTGCTCACGTTCGCAAAGTTCCCTCCCTTCGCCAGCCAATCCTGCCGCGTATCCACCCAATCCACCCGACACTTCAGAGTCGCCAAAACTCGCACGAGTGCCGCCCCCACATGCCCCGCTCCAAAGACCACCACCTGCCAAGGCGCTTGCGATAAAACAGGCTCAAACAAAAAAGTCATCTCTCCTCCGCACGTCATCCCGATGTCACGTTGCAAATTCCAAACGACCAACCCCGCTCCCGCCGACTCATTATCTAACAGCTCTTGCGCATGCCCTATCGCCCGCGCCTCCACTTTTCCTCCTCCCAAAGTCCCGGCGAGCAAACCAGACCGACCAACCACAGCCTTGCCACCTACTGCACCCGGAACACTTCCCCGAATTCCAGCAACGGTGACAACGACCACCGGACCCTCCGCCCGGGCGACCTGCTCCCAGATGGAAACCTCCTCACTCATCACCGACCCACCGTCGCCACAATCTGTCCATGCGGCTCATCCGTCGGCAAGACCACCTTCGCCTCACTCCTTCCCAACTTGGTCAAATCGATTGGCAAAAAATGCACATTCGGCATCGTCAAGGACACCCGCTCAATTTTCGGCGCTACTTCTAAGATCGCTTCTCCAGTTTCAAACAAGGTCCGCTGCACTGAGGGACTGTAGGTCGTCGCAAACACTCGATGCGCCGCCGCCAATGCTAGCTCATCAACCTCCGAAAACCCCTCGCTGACAGCCTTTCCGAACTCCCACTCGGCAGCCAGGTAGGTGGAGAAGAAACGGTCCTCGGTCGGAGGCAAGGTCGTCAGTTCGCATTCATTATATCCCACAAAACCCGAACCCGTGGTCTTCATCACCAAGTGGTCTCGAATCCCCGCTGTCAGCTTTGTTGTTCCACTCTTCTTAAAACTCCCTTTCGCAAACCACACCCCGTTCGCCGCATGCGTAAACGAATGCGGATGGGCCTCGCCATCAATCGTCATACGATCCCACCTCCGCTCGCGAATCTCCAAATTCACTCCCGTGATGTGCTCATAAGTCTCCAAAAAATGCCTTCCCACCACCTGCGCAAATTCCGTGCGACAAGTTCCCTCGTAATCATTGGCCAACACCGTAACCGTATTCTTAACCGTGTCCGTAGGCACAATACTCGAGTTATCATCCGAAAGGTAAGACCCTGCCAAGTCACCCTCCAGCAAGACATCCGCTGTAATCTCAAGGACCTCGTGCACCCCGCTGTCCCGCCGATGAAATCTCATCACACGAACCCTGTGCTTCCCGTAAGTATTGTGCTCTAATTTCGCCATAACGTGAGTCAATTAACGATTACCGCTCTAAACCAATTGGAGCCGCAAGCCTTCACCGAAACCCTTTCGGGAATCTACGAGAGTTCTCCTTGGGTTCCGCAAAAGACCTTTAGCAAAGCTCCTTTCGAGGACCTGTCCAAGCTGGCTCAAGCTCTTCAAGACACGGTGATGCAGGCCTCGCGCCAAAACAAGCTGGAACTCATCCAAGCTCACCCGGACCTTGGAGGAAAACTGGGGCGAAAAACCGAACTTACCCCCGAATCCCAACGCGAACAATCCCGCCTCGCCCTGGACGCACTCAACGATTCCGAGTTCGAAGAATTCCATCATCTCAACCAAACCTACCGCGAAAAATTCGGGTTTCCCTTCATCATCTGTGTCGGCTTGGTGAGCGATCGCCAGGAAATCCTCACCGCCTTCCGCCGCCGCATCGCCCTCACCCCCGATGAAGAGTTCAACGAAGCCCTCACACAAATTCACCACATCGCCCTCCTCCGACTGAAAGCCCTCATCGAGGCGTGACCTCTCTTCAAGAAACAAGCCCCTCAGCAATCTTTCGGTAACCCGGCTGGATGCGATCAAAAATGAGTCCAATCCGCTCCTGAAACGGCGCGAAAGCACTCTTAATTCCGTTCATGGTGAGCTTCTCAAGCTCATCCAAGTTCAGACCAAAGGTCTTCACTGCGACCTCAAACTCCTGACTCATCGACGTCGCACTCATCAGTCGGTCATCTGTGTTCAGACAGACCCGAAAACCATTGTCGAACAGCACTCTGAAGGGATGTTCTTCAAGCGATTCAATCGCTCCTGTGTCGACGTTGCTCGTCAGGCAAACTTCAATCGGTATCCTTTGATCGAGGACAAACTGGGCGAGCCTCCCCATCTTCACCACTTTCCCATCTACAATCTCCAAATCATCTTTCAAACGCGTTCCATGCCCGAGGCGGTGCGCTCCGCAATACTGCAACGCCTGCCAAATCGACTCCGGCCCGTAAGCCTCGCCCGCATGAATGGTGATGTTGAAATTCGCCCGTCGAATCTCATGGAAAGCATCGAGATGCTTCTTCGGCGGAAACCCCGCTTCCCCTCCCGCCAAATCAAATCCCACCACTCCTCGATCCCGAAACCGAATCGCCAACTTCGCCGCTTCTTCCGTATCCGTCCGATGCCGCATCCCGCAAATAATCAGCCCCCACCTCACTCCATACTTTTCCTCTCCCTTGGCCAAGCCCCGCAATACTGCCTCCACTACCTCGTCTTCACTCAATTCTCCTTCGCTGTGGAAGACCGGCGCAAATCGAATCTCCGCGTAAAACACTCCATCTTCGAACATGTCCTCGATGAACTCAAACGCCACCCGTTCCAAAGCCCCCGCAGTCAGCATCACTGCCGTCGTGTGTCGGAAACCCTCTAGATAAAGCGGTAAACTTCCCCGCCGCGCTCCTTCGTTAAACCACTTCCCTAACTCGATAGCATCATGGGTCGGGAGCTTGTCGTATCCACACTCCTTCGCCAAATCCACCACAGTCTGTGGTCGCAGCCCTCCATCCAGATGTTCATGCAGGAGCACTTTCGGCAATTCCTTCATCGAAACTGCCTTCAACAAATCCTCTCCTCGGAGTTCTAAAAGCTCCGCACTCATCCTCGATTAAAAAATTCAAATTCAACCATTGATCCATTGAAGCAAGGCCAATGCCAAAACGACACCGACTTCTTACCTCCACTGAGATTCAATCGGTCAAACGCGAAGACTTAACTGAGCAACTCACGCAAAGCAGCCAACAAAAGGTCCACATTCGCCTGAGTTGCCGAATGCCCCATCAGACCAATTCGCCAAGCCTTCCCAGCAAACGGTCCCAGCCCGGCTCCAATCTCAATCGAATAGTCCTGCAACAAGGCTCCACGCACCGCGACATCATCCGCGCCTTCAGGAATCCCAATGCAGTTCAGGGTGTGGAGACTCGGATCCGGAATATAAGAAATCCCCATCTCCGCCAATCCGGCCTTCAAACGTTCATGCATCAATCGGTGTCGCTCAAAACGAGCTTCCAAGCCCTCCTCAAGAACGATCTTCAAAGATTCGCGAAGCGCATACACCATGTTCACCGGAGCCGTGTGATGGTAAGCCCGTTTTCCACTACCTTTGTAGTAATCTTTCAACATCGAAACATCGAAATACCAGCTCTGCACTGGCGTCTTCCGCTCTTCCATCTTTGC
>JBCCZX010000006.1:0-39983 GCA_039186735.1 Verrucomicrobiota bacterium
AGGAGGGATGAAAGATGAGGTGTGAATGATGAGTTTTTTGAGTGATGAAGGTTGAAGTGGTTCATTTGTTTGTTTCGCCGGGGCATGACTTCAAGGGTCGGCATGGGAAGGGGCGGGAGGAGCATGGGGTGGAGGATCGGGAGGAGGTGGAGTTGGTGGCGGGAAGTGGCATTGTGGGGGATCGGTATTTTGATCATCAGCCGGACTTCAAGGGGCAGGTGACGTTTTTTAGTGGGGATGTGTATGACCGGGTGCGGCAGGAGTTTGAGTTGCCGGATTTGGAGGCGAGTGCGTTTCGGCGGAATGTGGTGGTGCGGGGGGTGGATTTGAATGATTTGGTGGGGAAGAGGTTTGCGATTGGGGAGTTGGAGTTCACGGGCAGTGAGGAGGCGGCGCCTTGTTATTGGATGGATGAGGCGTGTGCGCCGGGGGTGGAGGAGTTTTTGCAGGGGAACGGAGGGTTGCGGGCGCGAATTGTGCAGGGGGGGACGTTGGGGACGGGTGAGTTTGATTTGGAGTTGTTCGAGGAGGTGGAGAGGTGATTTCGGGAGATGAGGGCGACCGGATGAGGTATGGGATGATTGGGGAGGATGGATCGACGGATGAGGAGAAGTTGGCGAAGTATGTGGGGGAGGTGGATTGGTCGTATTTGAAGCCGCATTATGAGCGGGGGTGTTTGTTTTTCGTGGATGCGGAGTTGGAATTGACGGTGGTGGGGAAGGCGATGGCGGAAGATGATGCGGAGGCGGTGAAGGGGTGGATGAAGTCAGGGGATTTGGTGAAGATTGAGGGGTTGCATGCAATGCAATGGGAGGAGGGGGAGGAGCGGTTTGAGGCGCTGGTGGTGTCGCCGTTTGTGTTGTGTCGGGTGGTTTAGTTTTTGAACCGCGAAGACGCGAAGGCGCGAAGATTTATTTCTGTGGGTTGGCGATGGCGGTGCCGGCTAGGTGGGCGGTGGTCCAGGCGGCTTGGAAGTTGAAGCCGCCGGTGATGCCGTCGATGTCGAGGACTTCGCCGGCGAAGTGGATGCCGGGGTGGGTTTTGGATGCCATGGTTTTGAGGTCGAGGTCCTTGAGTTGGACCCCGCCGCAGGTGACGAATTCGTCTTTGTTGGTGGATTTGCCGGTGACTTGGAAGGGGCAGGCGGTGAGGTGGGTGGTGAGGGTATTGAGTTGGGATTTACTGAGGTTGGCGTAGGTGAGGTCGGGGGGGATTTGGGATTTGGTGCAGAGGTAGGACCAGAGGCGTTGGGGAAGGTCGGGGAGGAGGGAGCGTTTGTGGATTTGGCGGGTGGGGTGGGTGGATTTTTCGGTGAGGAGGAGTTGGCGGGTTTGGTCGGGGTTGAGGGTGTTGGTCCAGTTGATGGTGAGGGGGAAGTGGTAATTAGTGGCGGCGAGTTCGCGGGCAGCCCAGGCAGAGAGTTTGAGGATGGCGGGGCCGCTGAGTCCCCAGTGGGTGACGAGGATGGGGCCGGTGGTGGTGATTTTGGTGGTTTGGGCGGAGGCGTTGGGAACGGAGAGGCCGGAGAGGTTGGTGAGATTTTCGTCGTCGATGTGAAAGGTGAAGAGGGAGGCGACGGGGTCGTTGAAGTGGTGTTCGGCTTCGCGAGCGGCGAGGCGGGATTCGGCGCTGCGGAGGCCGCCGGTGGCGACGAGGATTTTTTTGGTGGTGAGGATGTGGCCTTCGGAGGTGTGGACGGCGTAGTGGTTGTCGATGGGTTCGATGCCGGTGACGCCGTGGCGGGTTTGCCAGCTGATGCGGTGGGAGCGTGCGGTGTCGGTGAGGCATTTGATGATGGTTTCGGAGTTGTTGGTGGTGGGGAACATGCGGCCATCGGATTCGGTATGGAGGGTGACGCCGTTTTGTTGGAACCAGGCGATGGTATCGGTGGCATTGAAGCGGGAGAAGGGGCCGTGGAGGGAGCGGTGTCCGCGGGGGTAATTTTTGACGAGTTCGCGGGGTTCGGGGCAGTCGTGGGTGACGTTGCAGCGACCGCCGCCGGAGATGCGGACTTTGGTGAGGATGTCGCGGGATTTTTCGAGGATGAGGATGTTGCGCAGGCCGTGTTCAGCAGCGGTGATGGCGCCGAAGAAGCCGGCTGCGCCGCCGCCGATGACGATGAGGTTGTGGTCGGGCATGGGTTTGTTTGAACGGGAGGGAACGGGGTAATTTTGAATTTGAACAGGAGATTAGGAGGAAAGGAGGCTTTTGGGATTGCTCTTTTTTCACAGAAGGAAACGAAGACAGTGAAAGCTGGAAATTTGGAATGGCTTTGGTTGAGTTGGGTATGGAGTTGGAGGAGGCGATTGAGTTTTGTTTGGGGTTGGGTCCGGTGGAGGAGACGACGCCGTTTGGGCCGGAGGCGCTAGTTTATAAAGTAGGGGGGAAGATGTTTGCCTTGGCGGGGGCGAAGAATGTGGTGGGGAGCATGAATCTGAAAGGGGAGCCGGAGCGGAATGTGGAGTTGCGGGATGAGTGGGAGGCGGTGACGCCGGGGTATCACATGAATAAGAAGCATTGGAACACGATTGTGTTCGATGGTTCGCTTCCGACTTCTCTCGTGAAGGGGATGATTGAGGAGAGTTACCGATTGGTGGTAGCGGGGTTGCCCAAGAAGGTGCGGGAGGGTTTGGAAAACTAGGCTTTGAACTCGAGGCCTTTCATGGGGCCAGTGGAAGTGGCGAAGTTTTCGTGCATGAGGCCGACGTTGTGGAGGGCGCTGAGGTAGAGGTTGGGGAGGGGGTAGTTGTCGTCTTGGTCGAAGGCGAGGTGCTGGCCGTGCTTGAAGTCCCCGCCGGCGAAGAGGACGGGCATGTTGCGGTTGTTGTGGGAGGAGGCGTTGCCGAGATTCGAGGTGAGGAGAACCATGGTGTCGTCTAGTAGTGAACGGTTGCCGTTTTGGTCGGCGTCGAGTTGGCGGAGGAAGTTGCCCCAGGCGTTGATCATGGCTTGTTCGACGAGGCCGAGTTGTTCGAGTTTTTCTTCGTCGAGGCCGTGGTGGGAGAGGGAGTGGTAGGAGTCGTCGACGCCGTGGATGCCACGGACAGCGTTGCCGGAGCAGTGGAGAGTGATGAAGCGGGTGGAGTCTGTTTGAAGAGCGAGGGCGGCGATGTCGAGCATGGCGCGTTGTTTATCGGCGGCATTGTCGCGGTCCGGGAGAGTGGGTTGTTTGACGCGGGGCTTGGGTTTGTCGACCCAGGCTTGGTTCATTTGGAGGCGTTGTTCGAGTTCGCGGACGCTGGTGAACCAGGAGTCGAGTTTGTCTTGGTCGGCGGAACCGACTTGGCGGGAGAGGGATTTGGCTTCGGCGCCGACGATGTCCATAATGGATTTGCCGGAGCGAAGGAGTTCGCGTTGGCGTTTGCGGGTTTCGGGGGAGTCGTCGACGAAGAGTTTTTCGAAGAGGGTTACGGGGTCGTCGACGGCAGGGATCATGGAGCCGTTTTCGGTGTAGCTGGGGCTGCGTTCGTTGGCGGTGTTGAGGACGAGGGAGGGGAAGCGGGTTTCGTGGCCGAGGTGTTTGGCCATGAGCTGGTCGAGGGAGACGGTGTTGGTGCCAGAGTTGCCGCCTTTGTTGGGGCAGGCCGAGAAGATGGAGCTTTCGGCGCGATGGCCGCCGCCTACGCCGGGGTGGGAAGTGCCGGAGATGACGGTGAAGCGCTCGCGAATGTCTTGGAGGGATTGGAGGTAGCGTGAGGGGGCGTAGTTGAAGCCGGTGTTTTTGGGGACGAGGTTGGGAGAGTGGATGCCGAGGGAGTAGCTGACGCCCACGAAGCGGCGGGGGGTGCGGGTTGCGGTGGCGGCGAAGGCGGGGGTCATGGCGTCGAGCATGGGGAGGCCGAGGGCGATGCCTGCTTTTCTAAGGAAAGTGCGGCGGGAGAGGCGGGCACCGGTGTGGATGTTGGGATTGTCCATGATGGCGTGACTACTTGGTGAGGAAGATTTCCGAGGTGAGGGAGGCTTCGAGAAGAGAACGAAGACCGTAGTCGCTGGCTTTCGTTTTTTGGATGATTTTTTCGACTGTTTCGCGGTCGCTGAAGCGGGGTTTGGCGCCGGTGCGGGAGGCAAGGATGTGGTTGGTGAAGGCGCGGGCGAGGAGTTCGGGTTGGGCGTGGTAGATGTCTTTCCATTCACCGATGTTTTGGAAGGTTTTGCCGTCGGGAGTTTGACCAGAGGGGTCGACGAGGGCGGAATCTTCGTCGCGGCCGTAGTAGTTGCGCCATTGGCCGGTCGGGTCAAAGTTTTCGAGAGCAAGGCCAGGGGGATCGATTTTGATGTGGCAGGAGGCGCAAGATTCGGAGGCTTTGTGTTTTTCGAGTTGGTCGCGGATGGAGGTGGCGCCCCGGATATCGGGTTCGATGGCGGGGATGTTGTCGGGGGGAGGGGCGATGTGGGTACCGAGGATGCGTTCGCCTACCCAGACGCCGCGGAGGATGGGGGAGGTGACGGAGCCGTCAGCCGTGACTTTGAGAACAGAGCCCTGGGTGATGAGGCCGGAACGGTAGCTGTTGTCGAGGGGGATTTTTTGGAGGCCTTTGCCTGGGAGGACGGGGGTGCCGACGTGGTTATCGAGTTGGTAGTGGGTGTTGAGGCGGGTGTTGAGGAAGGCAAAGTCGGAGCGGATGAAGTTGCGGACGCTGAGGTCTTGGTCGATGAGTTCGCGAACGAATGCACGGGTTTCTTGGAGCATGGAGTCTCTCAGGACGGGGTCGAAGGCCCAGAAGCGGCGTTTGTCGGGAGTGGTGAAGTCGATGTTTTTGAGGTCGAGCCATTGGTCGGTGAAATTGTTGATGAAGCGTTCGGATTTGGGATGGGCGAGGAGGCGATTGATTTGTTGGGTGAGGATTTTGGGGTCTTTGAGTTGGCCTTTCTTTGCGAGCGTGCGGAGTGTGTTATCGGGAATACTGGACCAGAGGAGGTAGCTGAGGCGGGTGGCGATGGCGTGGTTGTCGAGGGTGCCGGGGGGTTCGACGAAGGTGAGGAAGCGGGGTGAGCAGAGGATGGCGCGGTAGCTTTCGTGGAGGGCTTGGAAGAGATCATTCGTTTCGTTGAAGCGTGCGAGGGCGAGGTCGAGGTAGGGTTGGACTTGTGCCCGGGAGGTGGGGCGGCGGAAGGTGCGATTGGCGAAGTGGGTGATGAGGCGGGAGAGATCCTGGTCGGGTTGTTCGAGAAGGGGTTGGTTGTTTTCGAATTCAATTCCGGGAATGAGAAGGTTACGGAGGTGTTCTTGGGTGCCACCGGGATGGATGCGTTTGATGGTGATGGATTCGAAGACGATGGCGGGGAAGCCGAGCTCTGTGAGGTTACGGTCTTTCCAGTAAGCGACGCGTTTGTTGCGGTTTCGTGTGGAACCGAATTTGAAGGGAATTTGTTCGTTGGTGCCTTCATTGGGTTTGAGGATGAGGCCTTCCTTGGCGTTCATCCAAGTGTCGACGACAAGGTCTTTTGGTTCGGCTGTGGCCTCGACGGTGGCCGCGAGGGTTTCGAGGGGGGCGGAGGCTTCGGCGACGCCGATGTTGAGGGTGCCCCAGACGGTTTGGTCAGGTCCGGGGTTGATGCCGTGGAGGTTTTTTATGGTGATGCGATACCAGCCGGGCTCGGGGACGCGGGTGCTGCGCATGCGGCCGTTGAAGGCAATGGAGCGAGCCCAGCTGTGGACTTTTCCATCGATGAGTTGAGGGCCACGGTAGTTTCCAGGGCTAGAATTGATGAAGCGGGTGAGTTCCCAGGCGTTGTGGTGTTGATGGTAGTCCTCGCTGCCGTGTTGGGCGAGTTTGAGGGCTTGCTCAAGGGCTTGGTCGGCCGCCTCGAGGTATTTGTTGAGGTGGAAGTGGCTGAGTTGCTGGGTGTCGGCGAGGGTTTCAAATGAATGTCCGCTTTCGTCGGCGGGAAGGAGTTTCTTGAGGGGAATGCGAATGCCGAGAAGATCGTGGAGGGAGTGCTCGTATTCGGTGCGAGTGAGGCGTCTGCTGTGGACGCGGCCTTCTTTTTTGATTTTTGAGCGGTCGGTTTGGTCGAGCTCATTTTTGAGGAGGGTGAGGAACAGGGTGCGTTCTTCGGAGGAGGGTTGGTCTTTCTTTTTTGGAGGCATTTCGCCTTGTTTGACGCGGTCGTAGATGTGGGACCAGGTCTCGAAGTGGTGTTTGCTGTTGAGATCGAAAGGAGTGTTGGTGAGGTCGAGACCGCCTTTGGTGATGGAGTCGTCGTGGCAGTCGTAGCAGTAGAAGGCGAGGGTGTCTTCGAGAGTGGTTGGGAGTGGTTGGGCAGCAAGGGGCAGCAGGCCAGCCAGACCCGCGATGAGAAGGGAGGCTTGGAATGATAGTCGCTGCAGGGTGAATCCCATTGCGGCACAATACCCCGAAAGCCGCAGATTTCTATCAGAGGTGATTGGTCTTTCCTTCCCTATTCAGAAAGGAACGAGCAGACGTAGTGGCAGGGTTCAGTGACCGTAATTGTGAAGCCGGAATTTGCAGGGACGTTGAAGGAGGAACCGGCGGGGACGGAGTGAGTTTCGCCGGTGCCGTCGAGAAGATAGCTGCATGACCCGGCGACGATTTCCATGAGTTCGGCGGCTTCGGTTCCGAAGTGGTATTCGCCGGGGAGGATGACGCCGAGGGTCTTTTTGGAGCTGTCAGGGAGGAGGATGGTGTGGGAGATGACTTTACCGTCGAAGTAGATGTTGGCTTCGGCGAGGGCGGTGACGTTTTGGAATTCCATGCTGGGAGGTTGCATGGCTGGTGGTGAGGCTCAACTGATTTTTACAGCGCAGTATTTGTAGCTGGGTTGGCGGGAGTAGGGGTCGAAGGAGGCGTGGGTGAGACGGTTGATTTCCTTGTAGTGCATGGGGAGGAAGACTTGTCCGGGTTGGACGGTGGGTGCGTAGTAGGCTTTGGCGGTGATGGAGGCGCGGCGGCTAGTGATGGTGACTTGTTGTCGATCTTCGATGCCAAGTTTGGCGGCGTCGTCGGGGTGGATTTCGAGGTAGCAATCCTCGGGGTAGAGTTTGCGGAGGATTTTGGATTTGTTGGTGCGGGTTTGAGTGTGCCACTGGCTGCTCGTTCCACGGCCGGTCAGGAGGATGAAGGGGTAGTCTTCGCAGGTAGGCTCGGCGAGGGGAGAGGGGGCGTCGAAGAGGAATTTGGCTTTGCCACTGGGATGGTAGTATTTTCCGTCGGCGAAGAGGCGGCGTTCTCTTTCCGTGGGGGTGTTTTCGGCGGGGTAGGGCCATTGGATGCCGCCCGCTTGTTCGATATGGTCGTGGTTGCGGATACCGGTGATGTCGCAGGGTTGGTCTTTGGTGAGTTGTTTGATGGTTTGGAAAGCGGTGGCAGGGTCGGTGAACTTTTGCATGAACTCGCATCCGCCCCAGCGGTCGGCGAGGGCTTGGATGATGCGGAAGTCGGTGAGGGCTTGGCCGGGAGCTTGTTTGACCTGGCGGATAGTTCCTAGGCGGCGCTCGGAGTTGATGAAAGTGCCGTCTTTTTCGCCCCAACCGGCGGCGGGAAGCATGAGGTCGGCCATTTGGGCGGTTTCAGTCGTCCGATACATGTCCTGAACAACGAAGAATTCGAGCTTCTCACGGATGCGGGCGAAGTTGCTTTGGGCGATCCAAGAGTGGTTCGGGTTGGTGGCGATGACCCAGAGGCCCTTGATTTCGCCGCGGTCGATGGCTTCGATGATTTGGTCGTAGGCGTAGCCGGGCTTCTGCTGGATGCGTTCGTCTTCGATGCCCATGAGGTCGCAGACTTTTTCGCGATGAGCGGGGTTGGCGAAGTCGTGGCCGCCGAGGAGATTGGTGGTGTTCGAGAAGAGGCGTGAGCCCATGGCGTTGCATTGGCCGGTGATGGAATTGGCACCGGTGCCGGGTTTACCGATGTTGCCAGTCATCAGTTGGAGATTGATGATGGCTTGCGCGGTACGAACTCCCTCGTAGCTCTGGTTGACGCCCATGGTCCACCACCAGGAGATGCGCTTGCCGGGTTCGGAGACGAGTTTGGCGAGGGATTCGATTTCTTCGACGCTTTGGCCGCATTTGGGGGCGACGACTTCGGGGGAGTAGTCTTTGAGGAATTCTTTGAAATCGTCGAAGCCTTCGGTGTTGGCGAGGGAATCGTGGTCGATGCGGTCGTCGCGGACAATGCAGTGGGCGAGGGAGTAGAGGAGGGCGAGGTCGGACTTGGGGGTGAGGGGGACGTGGCGAGTGGCGACTTGGGCGGTTTCGGTGCGGCGGGGATCGATGACGACGATGTCGGGGTTGCGTTTGTTGCGCATCACGCGTTGCCACATGATGGGGTGGGCGATGGCGGGGTTGGCTCCGATGAAGACGAGGGTGTCTGATTCCTCGAAGTCGGCGTAGGTGTAGGGTGGGGCGTCGAAGCCGAAGTACTGCTTGTAGGAGACGACGGAGGTGGCCATGCATTGGCGGGTGTTGCCGTCGCCGTGAGGAGTGCCGATGCCGAACTTGGCGAAGGAGCCGAGCATAAAGAAGTCCTCGACGGTGATTTGGCCGGTGGAGATGAAGGCGACGGAGTCTTTGCCGTGCTTTTTCTGGATGGATTTGAAGTTGTTGCAAAAAGCGTCGAGGGCGGTGTTCCAGTCTACGGGTTTGCCATCTAACAGAGGTTGGGAGGCGCGTTCTTCGGAGTCGAGGACGGCGAGGGCTTCCCAGCCCTTGGGGCAGGCCATGCCGAGGTTGACGGGGTATTCGACGTTGGGGGTAAGGTTGACGGCTTTGCCGTCTTTCATGGAGATGGTGAGGCGGCAGCCGGTGGAGCAGAAGCCACAGATGGCAGTGGTGGTAGCGTCGGGGGTGAGGTCGGCGGGGACTTGTCCGAGGCCGAACTTGCCGGGTTGGCGGAGGAGTTCGGAGGTGAGGGGGCCGGTGCGGGCGTGGAGCTGGGTATGTTGTTTGACGAGGTCGGAAAGGCCTTGTTGCTTTGTGGAGATGGTCATGGCTAGAGAGCTCGTGGGTTAGTGGATGAAGCCGGGCATTCTAAGGGGGCGGACGGCCTTGAAATAGAGGGTTCGTTCGGCGAGGACGCTGATGAGGAGAAGGGGGAGGGAGATGAGCGGGTTCCAGAAGATGGTGAGGGCGGCGGCGCAGCCGGTGAGGATGCGGAGGAAGGCGATGGGGTTGAGCGATTTCGTGATGATGGCTTTTTCGCGTTTGAGGGTGGAGTCGTGGAGTTGGAAGAGGTCGAGGGCGAGAGAAGCGATGGTTGCGAAGCAGAAGGTGCTTGCGGCGAAGAGATTTGAGGAAGAAAAGGCGAGGAGAGTGAAGAGAGCGACGGTTCCGAAGAAGCGGGGGAAGGTGATGTTTGAGCGCCAGAGGATACGGTTGGTGGTTTGGTAGATCTTGGCACTTGTGAAGACGGCAACAAGGGCGATGGTCGCGGAGGTGATGTAGAAAGTGGAGCTGTTGATGATGTCGGGGGCAAAGGCGAGGATAGGTGGGAGTTCGAAGGGGAGGTGGTTGATGAGGGGGGCGGTGAGGAATGCGCCGAGGATGGTGAAGGCGAGGAGTTCGCGGGAGAGCCAGCTGGTGCGGAGGCCGAGGAAGAAGCGCCACGCTTTGAGGGGTTGGCCAAGGTGGAGGGTGGCGGCGATGAGGCCGATGGAGAAGAGGGCGAGTGCGGTGGCGCTGAGAAAGAGTGTGTTTTGGGCGCCAAGGAAGAGGCCGACGGCGGCTTGGGTGAGAGTGAGCATAATGACGAGGGGAAAGTGGGCGTGCTCGGGAGTGAGATCGTCATGGTCGGCGGCGTGGGCGGTGAGAGGGACCTCGCGACCAGTGTAGCGGGTGGTGGGTTTGGTGATGGAGGCGAGGGGGGCGCCGTTGAGCCAGCCGAGGTTGCGTTGGCCGAGCTTGGTTTTTTCCTCAACGTTGACTTTAACGATTTTGATGGCTTCGGTGGGGCAGGCTTGGACGCAGGCGGGGGCTTCTCCTTCCGCGAGGCGGTCGTGGCACATGTCGCATTTGCGGACGATGCCTCGTTTCTTCGAGTACTTTGGGACGTCGAAGGGGCATTTGAAGATGCAGTAGGAGCAGCCAATGCATTGGTCGTCGAGGTGCCGGACGATGCCGGTTTCACTAGATTTTTCGTAAGCTTGGACGGGGCAACCGTTGAGGCATTCGGGGTCGGCACAGTGGTGGCAAGCGGTGGTGATGGTTTGTTGCCAGCCAGGTTGGTCTTTGCCGCCGAGGAGGAGGCCGACGTCACGCCAGGATTCGTCTTCGTCGAGTCCGTTTTGAGAGTGGCAGGCGGCGACGCAGGCTTTGCAGGAGGTGCATTTGTCGAGGGCGACTTCGAAGGCATATTGTTCGCCGGGGCCAGGTTTGGAGAGAGGGATGAGATTGCGGTAGTGGCCGGCGAGATCGGGTTCGCGTTCGTGTTTTGAGGCGAAATCAGCGACAGGGGTGTAGAGTTTTTTTTGGTCGGAAAGAAGGTCGTCGATGAGGGTGCGTTCCGAGTTTCTCGTTGATGCCTGTGTGGTTCTTGACGACGAGGTTGGGGGTGCGGTCTGGAGCTCTGGAGGGGTCACATTATCGGGGCTCCTTGGTGAGTGCCCCGCCCACAAGATTGAGCCAATGGTCGAAGGGTTCTTCGTAGTCGACGTCGCTTTCGATGCGGTCGCAGAGGCGCTTGGCACCGAGTTTTTCGAGGGCGGTGTCGAAGTCTATCGCGCACTGGTTGAAATCGGGGTATTCGGAGTCGCCGAGCCCGAGGACGGCGAAGTTGGTTTTTTCGAAGCGGGGGGCGGTCTCGGAGTGGAGTAGGGAGTGGAGTAGGGAGTGGAGGTCGGCAGCGTTGTCGGGCGGTTCACCGTCTCCGTAGGTGGAAGTGATGATGAGAAGGTTCTCGGCTTTGGAGATGGTTTCTGCTTCGGCGGCAGCCATGTCGGTGATGGTGACTTCGTGGCCTTTTGCGGTGAGGGTCTTTGCTGTTTTCTTGGCAAGGCCTTCGGAATTTCCAGTTTGGGAACCCCACAGGATGGTGACGGGGGGACCGGCGGCTGGTGCCGGTGCGAGGTCGGCTGCGGGGGTCGCAGGTGCAGAGCCGAGACTTTGCTTGCGAGCCGCCAGATAGCCGTTGAGCCAACCGATTTGTTCGGGTGTGAAGGGAGCATCTGGTGGAAGAGAGACCATGGAGATATTTAGGTTGTTGCTTTCGCGCGGGGATGGGAAAGGAGGTTTTTCAATTCGTCGAGTTCGAGGCGACGGGTGAAGTGGGCGAAGGATTCGTTGTCCTCCCGGTGACTTTGGTAGGTTTTGAGGAGGTTTTCGAGCAGATCGGGTATTTCGGAGTAGGGGACTTGTTTGAAGGCTTCTTTTGCGACGTATTGGTCGTCGTCGACGCCGCCGCCGAGGACGATGTTGTAGCCGTCGACTTTGTCCCCGGATTCGGTTTTGACTTGGACTCCCATCATGCCGATGTCGCCGATGTAGTGCTGCGCGCAGGAGTGGTTGCAGCCGGTGAGGTGGATGTTGATGGGTTGGTCGAGTTGAATGCGTGATTCGAGAGTTTTGGCGAGTTCGACGGAGTTGCCCTTGGTGTTGGTGGCAGCAAATTTGCAGCCGGTGTTGCCGGTGCAGGCGATGAGGCCGCCGGAGATGCTCGTGGATTCGTAATGGCAGCCGGCATCGATAACGGCTTGTTGGGCGGCTTCGAGTTGGTCGTCGGGGATGTTGGGGATGAGAAGGTTCTGCCAGACGGTGAGTCGGATTTCGCCGGTGCCGAATTGGTCTGCGATATCGCACAATTTGTCGACGGTGTCGACGGGGGTGCGACCCACTGGAATGACAACTCCAAGGTAGTTGAGGCCATCGGCTTGTTTGTGGGCACCGAGGTGGCCGTGTTTGACCTTGGGTTTCGGGACTTCGCAGGCTTCGAGGGGGATGTAGCGGATGGGGAAGGCGAGTTTGTCTTGAGTTTCTTCGAGGAGTTTGGGGATACCCCATTTGTCGACGAGATACTTAAGGCGTGCTTTTTTGCGGTTTGTGCGGTCTCCGTGCTCGATGAAGACGCGCAAGATGGCGGCAGCGACGGGGATGGTTTCTTCCGGGGTGAGGAGGACACCGGAGTCGGAAGCGAACTGCTTGTGGCCGGTGATGCCGCAGAGTTGCATGCGGAAGTAGACTCCAGGAGGAAGGCCGTCGGTTTCCTCTGTGAGGGTGACGGCGTAGAAAGCGATGTCGTTGGTGTCGGCGCAGACGGAGATGGCTCCTCCGGAGTCAAAGGAGATATTGAATTTACGAGGAAGACCGTAGAGGTCGCGATTTTTGAGAATGTAGTGGTGCATGCCTTTTGCGAGAGGCATGACGTCGATGAGCTCGTCTTTATCGAATCCGGTGGTGGGAGTGGCAGTGACGTTGCGGACGTTGTCGGCTCCTGAGCCTTGGGAGGTGAGGCCGAGTTCGATGAGTTTGTTGAGAGTATTCGGGAGGTCCGGAGGCATGAGTTCGCGGACTTGAATGTTCCCCCGGGTGGTGACGTCGCAGTAGCCGCCGCCCCAGTCGCGAGCAATTTCTGCCAGGCCGCGGAATTGGTGGGAAGTGAGGATGCAACCGGGGATACGGCAGCGGAGCATGTAGGCCTCTTGAGCAGGGGTGACGTAGAACATGCCGTAGAATTTGAAGCGGAAGATATCGCCGCCATCAGCGAATTTGTTGGCGGTCGCGTTTGCGAGGATGGCGTCGTAGCAGTCGAGTCCGTTTTGTTCGTATTTGACGCGTTCTTCTTTGGAGAGGTCGTCGATGGGGGTGCCGTAGACGTTTTCTTCTTCTTGGGGGACGGATTGGGCGGGGTCGTGGGTGAACTGGCCTTGAGCGTTTTGGCCGAGGAAGGGTAGGCCTTCGGCTTGGAGCTGCTTCATTCCTTCCATGAAGCCGGAGAGGTAGCCTCGTTGTTCTGGGGTGAAGGGTTCCATGTTGTGCGTGGGTTTAAGCGACGGAGAGTTTTTGTTCGAGGTCGGTGAGCTGGGGTTTGTCGAGGTAGCCGATGAGATTCTCCTTGTTGTGGATGCGGGTGTCTCCCTTGATGTGGGAGCGTTGTTCCAAGAAGGCGAGGAGGTGTTCGCGGTATTGGAAGAACATGGGGTCGTTGAAGACTTCTTCGCGGTCGCGTGGGCGAGGGAAGTCGATTTCCATGATTTCGGCGCAGGTGGCCTTGGGTCCGTTGGACATCATCACGCAGCGGTCGGCCATGAAGACGGCTTCGTCGACGTCGTGGGTGACAATCATGGCGGTGAGTTTTTCGCGGGCGAGGATGTCGATGATGACGTCTTGGAGTTCCATGCGGGTGAGGGAGTCGAGACGGCCGAACGGTTCGTCGAGGAGGAGGACTTTTGGTTGGAGAGCGATGGCACGCGCGATGCCGACGCGTTGTTGCATACCGCCGGACATTTCGCGGGGGTATTTTTTCATGGAGTCTGCGAGTCCGACGACTGAGAGGGAGTGTTCGACGATTTGCTTTTGGGTATTTTTATCGGTGTGGGGGTAGACGCTTTTGACGCCAAGCATGACGTTTCCGTATGCCGTTAACCAAGGCATGAGGCAGGGGGCTTGGAAAACGACGGCGCGGTCGGGGCCGGGTCCATCGATTTCCTTGTTGCCGAGAATGATGCCGCCATCGGATATTTCGTTCAGGCCGGCAAGCATGGTGAGGACAGTGGATTTGCCGCATCCGGAGTGCCCGATGAGGGAGACGAATTCGCCTTGGGGCATATTGAGGTTGAAGTTTTCAACTACGCGAAAGTCGTCCCCGTATGGATTGGGGTATTCTTTGACGAGGTTGTAGATCTCAACAAATTTCGGGTTCGTGGTTTCGGGCATCGGCTCGTAGAGTTGCAGGCTCATGCGGCAGAAGTGGGTTGTGTTACTTTGTTTTTGAGGCGGGGTGATGCGGTTGGGAGGGAGAAGTCTTTGGGACGGATGTCGGGCATGGGGATGACCTTGCCACTGGAGAGTGCTTTGGATTCTTTGTTGATATTCATCATGAAGGAGGTGATCTCCGACTTGAGGCGCATGTATTCAGGGTGGTCGTTGAGGGTTTGGTGGTCGCGAGGGCGGTCCATGTTGACGATGAAGTCTTCGGCGAGGGTGGCATTCGGGCCCATGGTGAGGGGAACGATGCGGTCGGCCATGAGGACGGCTTCGTCGACGTCGTTGGTGATCATAACAACGGTGCGACGGTCGGTTTCCCAGATATTGAGGATTTGTTCCTGCAATTCGGAGCGGGTGAGGGCGTCGAGGGCGGAGAGGGGTTCGTCGAGGAGGAGGACTTGGGGGTCGAGCGAGAGGGTGCGGGCGAGGGATGCGCGTTGGCGCATGCCGCCGGAGAGTTCGTGGGGTTTGCGGTCCCCGGCATGGTCGAGCTTCACCATTTTGACGTAGTGGTGAACTTTGTCGGCGATTTCCGATTTTGAGAGTTTGGGGAAGGCTGTTTTGACGGCGAGAGCGACATTTTCGTTGACTGAGAGCCAAGGGAGGAGGGAGTAGTTTTGGAACATGAGGCCGAGGTCGGGGCCGGGTTCGGTGACTTCTTTTCCGGCGAGGAGGACTTTTCCGGTGGTGGGGGGGAGGAGGCCGGAGAGAAGGTTCATGAGGGTGGACTTTCCAGAGCCTGAAAAACCGATGACGGCTACGAATTCGTTTTCTTTGACGGAGAGGTTGATGTCGGCGAGGACTTCGGTGCGGTCATCGACAGGGCCGAAGGCGACCGAAACATCATCGAGTACAAGGTGGGCCATTGCGAAAAGTCAGCTGGATTTGGGCCAAAGTGGCGGAGGGGAGTCAGCACTTTCCATGAACAAAATTCATGAAATCTGTCGAAATTAGTGAAAATCTAAAATGATGAACGGGACTTCGAAGCGAAGCCCCGTAGAGGGATTATACAACTTATTGATTATCCGAGTTTAACGAGGATTTGTTTGAGGAGTTCGCGGTTTTCCAGAAGCAGAGCTTGGTTTGCTTCCATGGTCGCTTTGTTTGCGGCGAGAATGGACTTGTTCTCGGAGAGGGTTGTGGAATTTGCGAGAAGTGCGGCTTTGTTTTCGGCGAGAGTGATTTTGTTTTCAGCGAGGAGAGTCCCGTTGTCGTCGAGCTTGGACTTGTTGGCAGCGAGAGTAGATTTATTTTCCTGAAGAAGACTGGAATTGGCGGCAAGGGCGCTTTTGTTCTCCATCAAGGTCGACTTGTTTTCAGCCAGCATGGAGGCATTGTCTTCAAGCCTTGATTTGTTTGCTGCGAGGGTGGATTTGTTCTCGGCGAGCAGAGAGCAATTTGTGGAGAGAGCTAATTTGTTCTCAGCGAGAGTGGCCTTGTTTTCGGCGAGAGTAGCTGCATTGCTGGCTACAGTAGCCTTGTTTTCGACGAGGATCGCTTTGCATTCGCCGATGGTTCCAGCGTTAGAAGAGAGGGTGAACTTGTTCTCTTTGAGGAGGGTGTTGTTTTCTTGAATCAATAGGTCAGTGCTCATGGCGTGTGTATTCGAAGCATCGGAAGCGCCACTAGGGGGTCCCGGCGGGCAAAAAGGCGGTTGTTTGTTGAATAATGTTCATGAGAACAACTCATAGTAACTCGAATAATCGATGAAACGGACTCATTTTAACTGCTTTGCCGAGTCTGATTGTTGGACAGAAAAAAGCCCCAAGGTTTCAAAACCCTGAGGCTGCTGTGGCAGAGAGCTGCGCTGGAGAACAATTAGGCAGCTTTGCCGTAGGAGGCCTCCTTCATCACGGTCGCCAGAGTGGTGTAGGTGATGGTCCAAGCTTCTTTGGTTTCGGGGGTGAAGGCGTCGCCGAGGCCTTTCTCGAGGGTATCGAGAAGGGCGGCACCGACGGTGTCGTAGTGCTCGGCCTTGACGCCGTAGCCGACATGGCGTTCGCCGAGTTTTTGAACGGCGGGAACGAGTTCGCCGAGGGTATCGAGACCTTTGACGGCGACGCCGATCATGGTCATTAGCTTTTTGCCCTGTTCTTTCATGTCGGAGTTGGAGAACAGTGGTTTGATTTCCGGATCGAGTTCAAAAAGTTTGCCGTAGAAGAGTTCGGCGGCTGTTTCTGAAATCGGGACAACTTTTTCCCAAGAGTCTTGCACGAGGTTTTTTTGTGCTTCGGTCAAGGGTCCTTCTTCTTTGGGTTCTTCGCTCACAGTAGTGGTTGGTTTTGGGTCCGGGGCGGAGCCGCCGAACAGTTTCTTTAGGAATGAAAGCATGGTAACTGGTGATTTGATTTATTTGGGGGTCGCCAGCATGTAATTGACGGCGAGGGTGACTTGTTCGTCGGTCAGGGAGGGAGTGCCACCGCGGGCAGGCATTTTGCCATCCGGTCCTTGCCATCCGTTGATGGCGTGGTCGAGGAGGACGTCGAGTCCTTTGGCTTCGCGGCGTTCCCATTCATCTGCTCGTGCCAGGGAAGGTGCTCCTTCTTCGCCTTCGTCGTGGCAGAGGCCACATTCGATGACGTAGACTTCGCGTCCGGCAAGGAGGTCAGGATCTTCTGGGATCCAGTCCCAAGGATGTTTGGGGGTGTGTTCTTTCTCTGGCGAAGGAGCCGCCTGCTCCTCCGAGGATTTGCAGGCGGCAAGCACGCACAGAAAGAGAATTCCGACTGACGTGGTGAACTTCACGGGGTTAGTCTCCGGTCGGGATGCGGATCACGATGCCGCCCATGACGTCGTTCTTTTTGAACTCAGGGTAGTCGGGTTTGCGGTTTTCGTGATTGTTGTGGCACTCCCAACAAGCGGGGGCAACGGCCCGGTCGGGGTAGATGCCGACAAAGTACTCTTTGCCGGCGATGGTTTCGTAGCCGGTCCACTTCTTTCCGTAGAATTCGGTGTTGGACGGGTCGGAGACGGCAGCGAGTCCTTCTTCCACCTTGGGAGTCTTTTTCTTGGCGTTTTCGTAGTTGAGAGGCCAAGTGGACTGGAGGGAGTAGGAGAACTCGAAGGGTTTGTTGTCGACGGCGTCGACTTCTTCGGCTCCTTCACGGAAGAATTGTGCGGGGAGGAGAAGTGCTTTCTCTTCCTGCCATTCTTCGTGAGCTTTGATGACCTTCTCGTCTTTGACGAGCCGGTTGACGATTTTCGATGCGTAGACTTTGCGGTCGGACTTGAGCACGATGTAGAGTGCTTCAGCGACAGCGGCGGCATCGTAACCGCTGGTTGTGGCAGCGGCTTCTCCGGAGTCGCAAGATGCGAGACCGAAGGCGGTGAGGGCGGTAGCGGCGACGAGGGCCGGGCCCACCCACTTTTTGGTTGGTTTCATTCTGTGGTTTCTTGTGGTTCAGGTGTGGTTGTGGTGGTCGGCGGGTTGGAACCGTCCGCTCCGTTTTGTTGTTCCAGGAAATTCTTGATTTTGATGATGTCTTCATCGCCGCGAGCGATGGCGGATTCGACGGACCAGGAGATGCCTTCGTGGGTTTTGGCGGCGCGACCGACGAAGTTGCGGTTGATCAGGGAGCGATCAGCCATGGAGTCCATGGCGAACTGGAGGCCGTGGCAGTCCATGCAGACGTTGAGGGTCATTTTTTCATTGGGGGTGAGATTTTCGTTTTGGTTGTGGTTGACGATGAAGTGGCCGTCGCGTTTGACGCGGGGCATGTGGCAGGTGGCGCAGGAGACGCCGGTGCGGGGCTGGCCCGTGCCATCCATTTCCGCGGTCCAGAGGCGGAAGTGCGCGGAGTTCTCGTAGTTGCGGGTGTGTTCGTCGTCGTGGCATTGGACGCAGGCTTGGTAGGCGGCGAATTGGCGGTCGTAGCTGTGGGGTTGGTGGCAGGATGAGCAGGAGAGGCCGCTGTGGGGGGCGTCGCTTTTCATTTTGCGGCGGGCTTTGTCAGGAGTCATAGGGGCGAGGTTCGCGTGAGCGAGTCGCATGCCGTGTTTGCCTTTGAGGAAGTCGGTGGTTTCGGCGTCGTGGCATTTTTTGCAGGTGGTGTGGTCGGGGGAGGGTATCCATGCTCCGGTTTGCGGGTGGTCGTGGCAATCGGAGCAGTTGATGCCGGCGGCTGCGTGGGCGGTGGATTCCCAGTGGTGATTGATGGTTTCGTCGTTGAGCTCGGGAGCGGGGGCATCGGCATCGGCGATGGTGAGGGGTTGGCGGGGTTTGTTGCCGTCGCTCAACCAGCGTTGGAGGGCGTCGACTTCGGCGACGGTCTGCTTGGGTCGGTGGTCGGGTTCGCCGTAGTGTTTGAGGAGATAACTGGGGGCGAGGGAGATGTTGTCGTGGTAGTTGTGGCAACCGGCTGTGGCGCAGGAGTTGAAGGGGAGGTTTTGGTGGGATTCGAGGTTTTCGAGGGTGACTTCGTGGCAGTGGGCGCAGTAGTCGGCCGGGATGGTCACGCCCATTTCGCCGGTGACCTTCTCGTTGTGTTCCTGGTGGCATTCGACACAGCTCATGGCATCAACGTGTTGGAGAAAAATGGCGTTCTCGGGGTTCTTGAATTTGCGGACGGGGTGGGAGTCGGAGAAATTGGAGAGGTCTTCTCCGTGGCAAGCGTTGCAGGCGGAATTGGGTACGCCGGAGGAAGTGAAGACGTTTTCTTTCTCTTCGTCGGTGTGGCAGGCAGCGCATTCCATTTCGATTTGGTAGTGGCCGTGGGTTGTGATGCCGGGGAGAAGGGGTGATTTGTCTTCGGCCTTGAGAAGGACGTGACTTAACCATCCCCCTAGACCGGCGGTCAGGAGCAGCCATAGGAGCAGGTTCTTTCGTTTTTGAATCCAATGGGCCACGAGTTTTCTAGTAGAGGTAAACGGATAAGATGTGGAAGACGAGGAGGACGGGAAGGGGCCAGAAGAGGACGAGATGGGCGTAGGTCAGGACGGGTCGGAAACGACGGGCAACAAGAGCTGTGGACGATGTGCCCGTGCTTTCAAGAGCGGACACGATGCCAGCAAAGGCTCCCAGGAGGTTGAGGCCGACGAAGGTGAACATGAGCCAGAAGTTGAGGTTGTGACCGAAGCGGAAGCCGGTGTGGATGAAGAGGGCGATGAGGGCGACAATTCCGAAGACAGCGTGGAAGACTCGCCAATGGGCAAAGTGGCCGATGCGGAACCACTTGAAGCGTTTGCGAAGGGAGATGAGGAGGCCGATGAGGAAGATGGCCATGAGGCTGTAGCCGGTAATCTGTTTGATGACATTGTCGCGCCAGAATTTGTCGACTTGGTACCACCACGATTCTACGGATTCGGCCATGGCCATGGGGGGGGCAAAGATGGTGACGAGCACGCCAAGAAGGGCGAGCGAGGAGGCGGTGAGGAGAGAGCGTGTGCCGATTGCTTTTTTGGGAGAAGTGGTGCTACCGCAGAGTTCTTCGAGGAGGGGGCGGCAGGAGCCGCAGACGGTGGAGGCTCCGGTTGCGGAGGCGATTTGGTCGGGGTCGTTGTGGCATTTGGCGAGGCAGGAAACGAGTTGTCCTTTGTTGATAGCCATGCAGTTGCAGACGACGCGTTCGTCGGGCCATTGGTTGACGGGAGTGGTGCCGCCGCCGGGGGCCAGGACGCCTTCTTTGAGGAAGTGGTCTTGTTCTTTTTCGCGGATGCGGTGGCCGTCGAGGAAGAGGGATTGGACTTTTCCCGCTTCGGGCCATGGTCCGACGCCGAGGCCGCCCTTGAGTTCGCCGCGTCCGTTCATGATGAGCATGCGATAGATGCCGTCGCTCTCGAATTCGATTTGACGTCCTTCTTCGAGGGAGTCGCCGATGGTGACGACATCGACACCGAGCATCTTGAGTCGGGTAGAGAGGTCGGGTTCGGGGAAGGGTTCCATGCGCTTACCGGCAATGCGGTCGACAAGGTGGCGCGCCATGGCGTAGCCGGGAGCAGCGAGGCCGTAGATGCGGCCGTTGAGAAGAGCGCATTCCCCGATGGCGAGGATATTGGGGTCTTCTGTTTCGAGTTGGTGGTCGACGACGATGCCGCCACGAACACCGACGGAGAGGCCAGCGGCAGCAGCGAGTTCGCTGTTCGGGGTGATGCCGGCCGAGATAATGACGAGGTCGGTTTCGAAGGATTCTTGTGAGTTGAAGGAGACTTTGAGGCGGTCGCCTGTTTGGGTGATGGTGGTGGAGGATTTGCCGAGATGGAGAGCGATGTTTTGTTCGGCGACGGAAGATTGAAGGAGGTTGGCGGCTTTTTGGTTGAGTTGGCGCGGCATGAGGAAGGCAGCGCGTTCGACGATGGCGGCATCGAGGCCAAGTTTTTGTATGGCTTGGGCGGCTTCGATGCCGAGAAGACCGCCGCCGATGACGGTGGCTTGTTGTTTTCCATGGGCAGCGGCAACGATGGTTTCGAGGTCTTGGACGGTGCGGTAGAGAAAGACGTTGGGGAGGTCGGAGCCTTCGATGGGCGGGACGAAAGGGCGTGAGCCGGTAGCGAAGACGAGGAGGTCGTAGTTGAGGGATTGGCCGTTGGAGAGACGAACCGTCTTGAGGCTTTGTTCGACGGAGGAGACTTCGGTTCCGAGAAGCAGTTGGATGCCGTGCTCTTCGTACCAGGACTGGTTCTTGAGGATGAGTTGGTCGGCGTTCTTGGAGTCGACGAACTTTGAGAGGTTGATGCGGTCGTAAGCGGGGAGGGTTTCGCGGCCGATAATAGTGATTTCGAGGCGCTTGTTGAGCCCTGCGTCGACGAGAAGTTGGCAGAGCTTGCAAGAGACCATGCCGTTCCCGATGACGACGAGACGGCTCCCTTTTGGGAGGGCCTTTCGCCTGGCTGCCTTGGGCCGTTTGGCAACGCCTTGATATGGTGCGCTCAAAGTGTTCCTGAGAAAGCACTCTTGTGACCAATTGCTTAAAATTGGGGCTCAATTGCCAACAACTTGAGTCTTCTGTTCCATGAAGTTGCCTAATGATTAATTGGGTTCACTCATTTCTTGGATTTGATGAATGATTTTGGGTGTTTGTTTTGATGAGTTTCGGGGTGAAGCAAAAAACCGGGTCTGACCTATTCGTCGGACCCGGCTGCGGAGAATGAGGTTAGGAAGCTTACGCGGTTGCGGAGCCGTCGTCGAAGGAGACGAGTCGCTGGAGGAAGATCATCAGGCGGTCGAGGAAGAATCCGATGATTCCGACGACGAAGCAGGCGAGAATGATGTTGGCGAAGGATTGGGAGGAGCCGTTTTGGTATTCGTCCCAAACGAATTTTCCGAGTCCATCGGAGGATGAGAGGGCTTCAGCAGCGATGAGGACCATCCAACCTACTCCGAGAGAAATGCGAAGGCCGGCGAAGACAAGTGGGAGGGAGGAGGGGATGATGATCTTGAAGAGGCGGGACCAGAAGCCGAGGCGGAGGACCTTGGCGACGTTGAGGTGGTCTTTGTCGATGGAGGAGACGCCGAGAGCGGTATTAACAAGAGCGGGCCAGAGGGCACACATGGCAACGGTGCAGGCGGAAAAAATCATGGCGGGGTTGGTTTGCAGTCCGGAAAGGGGGTTGAGGGAGTCGTTCATGAAGACGAAGAGGGGGTGGCTGGCGGGGTCTGGCAGGAAAAAGGCGCCGACGATGATTTGGAAAATGAGGAGCCAGACAACGGGTGAGACGGGACGGAAGATGGAGATGATGGGGGTGAGGCAGGCCATGAAGATTCGGTTGAGACCGCACATGATGCCGAGTGGGATGGCCACAGCAGCAGCGATGAAGAATCCGACGAATACGGTGGCGAGGGATCGCTTCGTTTGCCAGAAGATGGTGGCGGTGCGGGGGTATTGTTGTTCTCCGGTGGACTCGGCGCGTTCACTATTTCGAACGACAGATTTGGCTTCTTTGAAGGCATCTTTTCCGGTGGTGGCGGCGGCAAGTTGAGCTGTATCTTCCCCGGCTTTTGCGAGGAGTTCCTCTTTTTTGACGCTGCGGTTGCCTTTGGTGAGGTAGTCGAGGCGCTTCTTGTAGTGCTGGACTTCGTCGGCGACTTTGTTGGCAGCGAGTTGGGATTCTTTGACGGCCGCAGGTGGGTTGTCGCGAATATCGTCCATCTGGGATTTGATGGTTTTTTCGGCTTCTTTTTCGCTTTCGGTTTTCGCGCTGTCTGTTTTGACGAGTTCGATGAGTGCAGAGGTGGAAGCTTCTTTCGTGGCGACTTTCTCAGAGAGGGCCTCCATCTCCGCTTCGCGCTCTGCCTGGGCGGTTTTATTTTTGGCACGGAGTTGTTCGTACTCGGATTCGAGGGGAGCCAGTTTGGCTTTGAGTTCGGCTTCGCTCTCTTTGGCGATGGTGGCTGCTTCTTGTTGCAGTTTGGTGGCTTTCTCTTGAAGGCTCACGAGTTCGGTTTCGACTTTTTTGATTTCGGCGATGCGTTTGTCGCCTTCCAGTGTGAAGGCCCGTTCTTTTTCGTTTTCGCGTTGGTCAAAGCGGAAGTTATCGAGGAAAGCGGTCCAGACTCCGCCGGGGGTGGGGACGGCACCGGATTTGGTTTTGTGGTTCGGGGCGATGGCATTCCAGAGGAAAATGCAGAAGAAGATGAAGACGATGGGGAGGAGCATGTATTTGGAGATGTCCCGGATTTGCTTCTTGGGGTCTTCCCCGAACAGAAGGCGGACAGGAGGGTCAAAGACCTTGAATCCGCTAATGTCGATGGCTTTGAGAATCCCGTATTTGATTTTATCTTTGGTTGAGTCTGCCATGGCGTCGATCTATCCGAAGGGCAAAACAGCGGAGAGTGTGCCAGACTGCGAATGAGCGGGTTTGATTGTGTTCGTGATATCGATGAGTCGCATTCATGGTACGAAAAAGGCCTCGGAGAAGTCTCCGAGGCCTCGATTCATGAATTGAACGTGGAAGAAATTACTTCGTAGCGAGTGCTGGGTCGTCCTTGTTGCCGATGGTGTGGCTGTTGATGTATTCGATGGGCTTTTTGCCATCGTATTCGATGCCGTCGATGAAGTCTTTGGTGGCTGGCTTGTAGCCATCGAAGTCTTCGGCAGGAACCTCTTCAGCGGTGAGGGAACCTTCTTCGATGAGGCTTTTGGCAGCAGCCATGTAGACGTCAGGAAGATACACTTTTTCTGCGATTTCCTTATACCAGGATGCGGGCTTGGCCTCTGTGATCTGGCCCCAGCGACGCATTTGGGTCAGGAACCAGATGCCATCCGAGTAGTAGGGGTAGGTGGCCTTGTATTTGAAGAAGACGTTGAAGTCAGGCATGGCGCGCTTGTCCGTCTTTTGGAAGTAGAAGTAGCCGGTCATGGAGTTTTTGATGACATCGTAGTCCGCACCGACGTAGTTGGGCTGGGAGAGGATGCGGCAAGCTTCTTCGCGGTTGATGAGTTTTCCATCTTCGGTGGCGTCGAGCCATTTGCCGGCCTTGATGAGAGCTTTGGTGACGGCGATGTGGGTGTTGGGGTTTTCGTCGGCCCAGGTTTTGGTGACACCAAAGACTTTTTCAGGATTGTTTTTCCAGATGTCGTAGTTGGTGGTGACGGGAACGCCGATGCCTTTGGCTACGGCTTGCTGGTTCCAGGGTTCGCCCACGCAGTAGGCCACGTTTTTGCCGGACTCAAGGGTGGCAGGCATTTGTGGTGGCGGGGTGGTGGAGAGTTCGATGTCACCGTCGGTGAATCCTTTGAGGTCAGTGGAAGTGTACATGCCGGGGTGAATGCCAGCAGCAGCCAACCAGTAGCGGATTTCGTAGTTGTGGGTGGAAACGGGGAAGACCATACCCATGGGGAGTTTTTTTCCGGAGTCCTTGGCTTCATCGACGATGGGTTTGAGGGCCTCAGCGGTGATGGGGTGAGAAGGGGTTGGGGTATCGAGAGAGTCGTCGTTCTCCTGCATTTGTTCCCAGATGTCGTTGGAGACGGTGATGCCGTTTCCATTGAGGTCGAGGGTGTAGGCGGTGACGATGTGTTCTTCGGTGCCGAAGCCGATGGTGGCTGCGATGGGCTGGCCGGAAAGCATGTGTGCGCCGTCGAGTTCGCCGGTGATGACGTTGTCGAGAAGTTGCTTCCAGTTGGGCTGGGCGATGACTTCAACTTGGAGGCCTTCTTCTTCGAAGAAGCCTTTTTCTTTCGCGATGACGATGGGAGCGCAGTCGGTCAGTTTGATGAAGCCAAACTTGAGTTCGTCTTTTTCGACATCGAGGGTTTCGGCCGAAAGGGTGGCCGCCGTTCCTACGGCAATCGCCGTAATGAGGTGTTTTGTTTTCATTAATTGATTGTGTTTTTATTGGAATCGAATTCGCTCAACGCGTTGTTGAACAAGTCCATCCGGAAGATGTTGTCCTGGCCGAAGGATTCGTTTTTGGGAACGAGGCCGGCGGTGCGGAGTCCATCACGTAGCCATGAAGAGGCTTGGGAGGTGGGGGCATTGATGTTGCCTCCGTGGAAGATGTGAAAGTCGGGGAGTTTGCGGGAACGGGTGCCTGGGCCTGATTGGAACTTGCCGAGGAGGCTATTGGAGATGGCATCGGCGTAGGTGGAGAGGTGGCGATCGTTGCAGAGGGTCTGGAGGACGATTTCGCGGTTCTGGGGGTTTTGGCAAAAGTGGCAGGCTTGGAGAAGAGAAAGGGTGAGTGCGTGGAGGGCTTCGGGTTCGCGTTCGGCGAAGGACGAGGTGGTGGCGAGTACTTTTTCGGGGTGGCCGTTTGAGAGGTCGGTGGAGGTGGCGGCGCACCAGCCCATGTTGCTGAGGATGGCTACAGAGTTCCAAGGTTCGCCAACGCAGAAGCCATCGATGTGTCCGGAGGCGAGGTTGCGGCCGACGACTTGGGGGGGGAGGGAGATGACGTTGAGGCGGGGGTGGTTGGCGACGCCTTGTTGGCGGAGCCATTGAAGAAGGAGACTGTGGTGGGAGGAGCAGGGGTGAACGGAGGCGAGGGTGAAGGGGCGATCTTTGTCCCAGTCTTTATCGAGGTAGTTGAGAAGGCCGTTTTTCGTTTCGATGATTTCGGTGGGAATTTCGTTGGAGAGGGTGATGCCGTTTCCGTTGGCGCTGATGATGAGGGGGACGGACATTTTTTTGGCGCGTGTGCCCACTCCGTGATGAATCGCGACGGCGAGTGGGCCGAGGCATTCGGCGGCGTCGAGTTCATCGTGAACGAGCTTTTCGCGGACCGTGGCCCAACCGGGTTGGGGCTCGATGATGACGTTGAGGCCTTGCTTTTCGAAGAGGCCTCGATCGCGGGCGATGAGGATTGGGGCGCAGTCGACGAGGGGGACGTAGCCGAGCCGGATGGTCCGCCGAGGTGAGGTAGAGGTTCCTTGTTCGTCGATAGACACCATGGGGTCTAGCTAGCCCAAGTCGTGCCACCTTTATGAAAGTGGCATGTCTGGTGCTTGGCAAAGTCTCGAAGAAAACGATGAAAGGTATTCATAATGCGAGAACTTCCTGATTTGCGGCAAGTTAGAGCGTTTGTGGCTTTGGCTGAGACGGAGAGTTTCACGAAAGCGGCAGAGTCCCTGTTTTTGACGCAGTCGGCGGTGAGTCATTCGATACGCAGTTTGGAGCAGCAGTTGGAGGTGAAGTTGGTGGAGCGTTCGGGGAAGCGGATTGCGCTGACGCAGGACGGGGTGGTTTTTCTTCGGAGGTGTCGGGGGGCGTTGCATGAGTTGGAGATGGCTTCGCGGGAGATTGATGCGTTGAAGCGTTGGGGGCAGGGGCGGATTCGACTGGGGGCGACGCACACGCTTTGTCACTATTTGTTGCCGACGGTTTTGCGGGAGTTTCGGGATTGTTTTCCCCGGTGTGAGATCCATATCGAGTCGGGTGATACGTCGGAGTTGCTGGGTCGGCTTGAGCAGGCGCGGTTGGATTTGGTGCTGGGGATCGGGAGTCGTTTTCCGGGTTGGGCCAAGTTTCAGAAGATTTTTGATGATCAGTTGGTTTTCGTGGTGAGTTCGCAGCATCCCTGGGCAGAGAAGGATGAGGTGCCTTTGTCGGATGTGGCAGAGGAGTCGTTTTTGGTTTATGCGCGGAATTCGGAGACTTACCGGATCATCCGGAGTCACTTTGAGGAGTTGGGGGTGCGTTTGCGCGCGACTTTGAGTTTGGGGGATATGGAGGCGATTAAGGAGATGGCGAAGTTGGGGATTGGGGTGGGGATCGTGTCGCCATGGGTGGCGAGTAAAGAGTTAGCGAACGGGCAGTTGGTGCAGGTGCCGATTCGGAAGGAGCCTTTGATGAGGGAGTGGGGGGTGTTTTGCCATGAGTCGAAGAGTCTTTCGATGGTGGAGGAGACTTTTGTGGGGATTTGCGAGCTGACGGCGCGGGCGTTTAATACGTCTTCCGCTACTGTTTTGAGAAAGAAAGAGCCCGTCACTTGAGGTGACGGGCTCCGCTAGAAGTCAAACAATTGACACCGGCATGAAGTCGATCAGAACTTGTAGTCGAGTTGGACGGACACTTGCTTGATATCGTTGAAAGCACTTCCTTCGTCGCCGATGAAGTAGGCTGCTTTCAAGAGACCAGTCAGGTTGTCGGTAAATTTCTTCACGAGGACAGCGTCGGCTTCGTAACCGTAGGTCTCCTCAAGATTCGCGTCGGCAAAGTAGTGGAGGGCACCTTTGAAGGTGATGCCGCCAGGAAGGCCGGGTTTCGCATATTTGAGGTGGGCGTCGAACATGCCATCAAATCCGTTCGCCTTGTTGAGACCGATTTGTTGACCCAAGAACCGGTCCGCGAAACCGTGCGGAGCGTGCGCGGTTTGGAATGGGGTTTTGTAGTTGTCGGTGAAGTAGTCGATTCCTGCAGTGAAAGCTCCGACGTCAGTCTTCAAAGTGTATTTTCCGCGAACGAGGAAGGCGTCGTAGTCTCCGCCAGCCAAGGTGCTGGAGCCGTCTTGGAAGGCGGCTTCGATGAAGACGGGTCCCAAGTTGGTGAAACCACCGAAGGTGTTTGATTCGCCCACACTGGTGTTGTTTTCAACGTCAATGAGGTAGGCGTAGGCTCCGACTTTACCGATGGGAGTTTTGAACGAACCGTCGATGAAGTGGAAATCGCCTTCGGCTTCCTTGCCGTATCCGCCGGCGTCGTCACCGAAGATGCGTTGAGCACGGTTCGAGTAGACGTAGGAGATAGAGAAGTCGTCGTTTGAGTAGGCGATTTGGGCGGCGTCGAAGGTTTGTTCGTTTTGGCGCCAGCCGACGTTACCGATGTGGTAGGCGTCGTTGCGGATGATGCGTTGACGACCGACTTTGGCCATGAATCCGTTGCCCTTGTATTGGACCCATGCGCGGTTGAGTTCGACGTTTTCGGGGTCGGCGATTTGGGTGTTGCCTTCGTTGGGGCTGGTCCCGGCTCCGCCGGTGTAGTCGTCCCAGAGGGGTTGGGTGGCTTCGATTTCGCCGAAGGCGCTGAAGCCATTGAAGTCGCCAAGGAGAATACCGGGGCGAACACGGAAGGTGACCGCATTTGCTGAGTCGACGGGGTCGGTTTTGCGGTATTCGTAGCGAAGGCGCATGTCCAAAGAGGGGGTGAGCCAAGAGGAGAAGGCGTCTGGTTCGTTGGTTTCGACTGGGACGGGGGTTGCTTCAGTTCCGGGTGTATACGTTCCTACTGCGTCACCTGCCTGCGCTTGGGAAATGAGACCCATTGCGATGGCCGTGTGACAGAGGTGAGGTGCAATCCATTTCATAATTCTGCGCGGAGAGTCTAGCCGTAGGAGTGCCAAGTCCCGAGTCGGGATCGCGTTTTCGCGCGACATCTTGTTCCCGCGAAGTATGAGCGGCGCTCATAGAAGTGGGTGTTATTTGGAGCCACTGGGCGGATTTGAACCGCCGACCTACGCATTACGAATGCGTTGCTCTACCCCTGAGCTACAGTGGCGTGGAACGGGCGCGAATGAAGCACGAGTCGGGCAGTTGGGAAAGAAAAAGAGGGGTTGGGAGGTTTTTGGGACGCAGGGGGAGGTTGAAGGGAAGGGTGTGGTGAGGCAGAGGTGGGGAGGTGATTTCGGATTCGGATGGTGAGGGGTTTTGGCTGGCGGAGGAAATGCGGCGGGCGTTTTCGGCGACGGGGATGTTGTCGGAATCGGAGGATTTTGAGTTTCGTCCGCAGCAGCAGGAGATGGCGGTGGCGGTTTCGGAGGCGTTGGACGGGAATACGTGTGTGGCCGTGGAGGCTGGGACGGGGGTGGGGAAGTCGTTGGCGTATTTGTTGCCGGCGGTGCGGTTTGCGGTAGAGGATGGGCGGAAGGCGATTATTTCGACGCATACGATTAATCTGCAGGAGCAGTTGGTGAACAAGGATTTACCGTTGGTGAAGGGGTTGTTGGGAGGGGATTGGGAGGCGGTTTTGTTGAAGGGGCGAGGGAATTATGTGTGTCCGTTGCGGCTGCGGCGGGCGTTGGAGCAGCAGGGGGATTTGTTTAATCAGGCTGAGATGGAGGAGTTGAGGCGGATTTGGGAGTGGGCGGAGGTGACGCGGGAGGGGACGATGAGTGATTTGGATTTTCAGCCGAGTGCGAAGGTGTGGGCGCAGGTGTGTAGTGAGTCGCAGATTTGCACGCAGCGGTTTTGTGGGGTGAAGGGGAATTGTTTTTTTCAGAATGCCTGGAAGCGTGCGGGGGAGGCGCGGGTGTTGGTGGTGAACCATACCTTGTTTTTTGCGCTGGCGGATTTGGATGGGTTTTTGGAGCCGGGGGGTGAGGATGGCGGGTTTTTGTTTCCGCGGGATTTTGTGGTGTTTGATGAGGCGCATACTTTGGAGAATGTGGCGGCGAGTCAGTTGGGGATCCGTCTGGCGGAGGGCGGGTTGCGTTTTGATTTGCAGCGATTGTATAACCCGCGTTCGCGCAAGGGTTTGTTGCGGGCGATGAATGATGCGGAGGCGATGCAGGGGGTGGAGCGGTTGTTGAGTGAGACGACTGAATTTTTCCAGACTGTGGGTGAGGTGGTGGAGTTCAAAGGGGAGTCGCGGGAGAGTCGGATTCGGCAGGCGGGCCTGGTGCCCAATTCCTTGGGGGAGCCTTTGAGGGAGTTGTGGATACGCTTGGAGGATTTGGCGGATGGGATGGACAACGATAATTCTAGTAGAGGAGAGCTGTTGGATGGGGTGAGGCGTTTGCGGGAGGCTCATGGGGCTTTGCGAGTGTTTTTGGATCAGGAAGATGAGGGCAGTGTTTATTGGGTAGAGCGGGGAGGGGCGCAGCGGGAGACAATGACCTTGCGTTCGGCTCCGATCGAGGTGGCGGAACGGTTGAGGGAGTGTTTGTTCGGGAGGGGGAAGCCGGTGGTTTTAACGAGTGCGACTCTGGGAACGGGGGATGGTGAGTTGACTTATTTTCGGCGGCGATTGGGGGCGGACGTTGCTGAGCCAATACGGATTGGGAGTCCGTTCGATTATGGGGAGCAGATGCGGGTGTTTGTGGCGAAGGGGATGCCGGAGCCAGCGAATGAGAAGTTTGGGGAGGAGTTGCCGAAGTGGATTGAGCATTTCATTAGGAGGACGGAGGGGAAGGCGTTCGTGTTGTTTACGAGCTATGGTTTGATGCGGCGGACGGCGGAGGCGATGCGTTCGTTTTTCAAGATGCAGGGGATTCGTTTGTTGGTGCAGGGGGAGGGGATTCCGCGACATCGGATGGTGAGCGAGTTTCGAGAGGATGTGGATAGTGTGTTGTTTGGGACGGATTCGTTTTGGACGGGGGTGGATGTGCCGGGGAGGGCGTTGAGCAATGTGATAGTGACGCGCTTGCCTTTTGCGGTGCCGGATCATCCGGTGACGGCTGCCCGAATTGAGGCGATTGAGGCAGCGGGGGGGAATTCGTTTATGGATTTCTCGGTGCAGGAGGAGGTGGTGAAGTTGCGCCAGGGGGTGGGGAGGTTGATTCGTTCGGCGAAGGATAGTGGGATTGTGGCGATTTTGGATAATCGCGTGGTGACGAAGCGGTATGGGCGAATTTTTCTGGAGGCTTTGCCTTCGGAGGCGCAAGTGGAGTATTTGGAGGAGTTACGAAGCTCGTCGTAAGTCAGAAAGGTGGGCTTGCAGCGATGGCGTCTTTGAGGAGGCGGGCGGGCCATTGGCCGGGAGCGGTGGGTTTGTTGCCGAGGAAGCCGTAGTTCAGGAGGGAGCGGTGTTGAGCTGCGAGGAGGCGGGAGGCCGGGGCGAAGCGGCCCATGCCCATGAGGGAAACGCGTTGGCTGCGGCTGGTTTCGCAAAGGGATTCAAAGAGTGAGAAGTCGAGGGGGTTGTTGAGAGTGACGGCGGCTTTGGCGATGTGGGCGCCGGCTTGGTCGGCAGCGGCGAGAAATTCGACGGTGGCGAGGTGGTCGAAGGATTGAAAGTTGTGCGAGGAGTAGATGAGGGTGACGTCGGATTCGGCAAGTTCGTTGAGGAGGGTTTCGTAGGCATCGAGGTTTGCAAATTCGATATCGATGGCGTCGGCGAAGGGGGAAAATTCGCGAAGGAGGTTTTCGCGAGTGCTCTGTGAGAGGGAGTTGAGTCCGCCTTCGGCAGGATCGCGAGCGGTGAAGAGGAGGGGAATGGTTTTTTGGTGGCGTTGGCAGAAATCGGCGAGGCTTTCTTGGTTTTGAAGGGCATCGAGGCGAATCTCGATGAGATCGCAGTCACTGGGTGAGATGGTGAGTTCGAGAGCGGCTGGGTCGGTTATGGCGCCGACGGTCAGTGCTTCGTTGCGTTCGTGGAGCACGGCGAGAGCTTGGAGAAACGGATGTAAAAAGGCGAGCCGGAGTTCATGTTTGACGATGTGTATACTTTTAAAGTTCGACGTTTTTGTAAGATTTCTTCTCGCCAAGCGGCGATGTGCCTTCTTAGTTTTCGGGAACTTAAAAAACCCACATGGCATCACGCACAGCACACAACCAGTCCATTGTTTCGGTTTTTCTAGCTCTTCTTCTCAGCGCGGTCTCGGCCTCGGCGCAGGCGGTGAGGGTTGATGCGGATGAAGCTAAGTTCGACGATCTTGAGTCTCCCGAATTCGGGGGCAACACCGGGACGAAGAAGTTCCGGGCGAAGTCTTGGTTAGAGGCTGAGGCAAAGCTCAGGGTGGATGCGCGGGGCCGGAGAGGTGGTCCAGAGGTCAAGTTTTTGGACCGGTTGCAGGTGAATTGGAAGGTTGCGGTGAAAAATCCGGATGGCCGCGGAATTTACATGCTCGAGAAAGAGGTGACTTACGTGAATGTTCCGGTCGGGGAGGATGTTTATGCGGCTGTTTATTTGTCGCCGTCCACGATTATGCGAATTACAGGAAGCGATCGGGCAGGAAAAGGGGCTGTGGAAGCCATCGCAGGAACAGTGATGTATAACGGCGAGGAGGTGGGAGCTTTTAATAGTATGGGGGGTAAGAAATGGTGGGAGGCTGCTTCGGTTTCCAAGACTGATAAATTTCCTTTGATGAGTAAGAGTGACACGCCTTTCCGTTTTCTCTGGTGGGACCGCTACTTGGAGGAAGAGGCTCGTCGTCAATAGCAGGTTAGAACTACCTCGGGAGCATAGGATAAGGCGTTCAGGTAATTGATTCCCAAAAGGGGTAAAAACGAAATTTAAAGATAGGAAACATGGCAGACTCGGCAGCGACCATCGCACTTAATATCGGTTCTCAGCGTATTTCGATGGCTTCATTCTCCCCTGCGAAGGGAGGAGGCCTCGTGATGAAAAAGTATCAAGCTATTGACGTGCTCGCGGATCCTTCCGCTGACGTGACTCGGAATGCCGAGGTTCGAGCGGCCATTGCGCAGTTGGCCAAGTCATTGAAGGTCGGCAATGCTAAGATTCGGGCCGCAGTCTCGGGGCACTCCGTTATTACTAAGTTCGTTAAGCTTCCTCCTATTGACAGTGACGACCTTGGAGAATTGGTCGAGATGGAAGCCCAGCAACAGATTCCTTTTCCTTTGGATGAAGGGGCTTGGGATTGGGCCGATATTGAAAGTGGAGGGATTGAGAAAGAGGTTTTATTGGTCGCGATTCGCCAAGAGATTCTCGATGATATTGGTGAATCCGTTTCGGGAGCTGGGCTGAGTCTTCTTGAGGTCGATTCTTCGCCAACTGCGCTCTACAATTCCTTCAAGTTCAATTATCCTGATATCGAAGAGCCGGTTTTGATTGTTGATATCGGGGCCAAGTCGACTGAGTTGATTTACATCGATGGAAATGGCCTCTATATTCAAGGAGTCAATTCGCCTGGAACGACAGGTTCGACTTTGACGAGTGCGATTGCGAAGGAATTTGGGGTGAGTTTTCCGGAAGCCGAGGCTCATAAGGTGGGCTCAGGAATGGTGAGTTTGGGAAGCACGGAAGGTCTTGATGAATCGACGGCAGCGCTGGCGTCTTTCATTCGGAACAGTGTGAATCGGTTGCCAAGTGAGATTAGTCGGCGGACGAACTTCTATCGTTCGCAGCAGGGTGGCAATGCGCCGACGAAGGTTTTGGTCTCAGGGGGAGGAGCGAATTTAGCTTACTTGACCGATTTTTTGCAGGAGAAGCTTTCCTTGCCTGTTGAGGCATTCAATCCGTTGCGACGAGTCAGTGTGGCAGGCGGAGTAGAGGAAGCTATTGCAGGACGAGCTCATGAGTTGGGTGAGTTGGTTGGTCTGGGGGTCGAAGGAGCTGGTAAGGCTGCGTTGCATATTGATTTGGTCCCGACTTCGGTTGCTGGTGAGCGGGCGAGTGCAAAGAGGAAGCCGTGGTTATTGGCTGCTTCGGGTATTCTGCTGGCAGGTTTGGCCGCTTGGGCGGGAACGAAAGCGGTTGTTGCGGGCAAGGCGGCAGAGCAGGCGGAAGCGATGGAAAACCGAGCCGAGGAATTGGCCCCTTATGCGACCACTTTGAAAAGATGGGATCGTGCGCTGGGCGTTGTCGATAGTCTTGGCGTTGAGTATGCCGAAGCACAGTTGGCACGTGGGAAGCAGCAGACGATTATTGATGAGCTCAAAGGCTATTTTGCGAGCGATACGGTTTGGGTGACGAATTACCGACCTTGGGTGAATTATGTGCCGGGCAGTTCCGAATCAGGAAACTCTTATGTGAAAGGCGGTTTCGACAGGCTGGCTTATGGAGAGACTTTCATTGATGAGAAGGCTGGGGATACGAAAGGGTGGGAAGGTGACCCGAAGGTCAATGCAATCCGGGTTGATGGATTCTGGCGGTCTGGAGTTGGAAATCAGGAGCATCGTGCTGTTACGGCAATTCTTGATAAGATCAAAGCTGGGGTGAAAGCAGCCGAGGAAGCAGCTGGAGAAAATGGCCAGCCAGAGACGGCATTTATCCTCGTCAAAAAGGACCCAACAAATCCTCGCAATGAGTTGCCGATGTCCGATGCAGAGATTCTGACCAATAATGCTACGACGCTCACGGAAAACACCTATGGAGCGCCATTTACAATGATTTTGCCGCTCCGGGAGCCCATCACTCTGGCAAAGTAACTCAATAGGAAATACTCAAAGCACACTCATGAAGGAAAACGGATTCGCGATTATCCTCGGAATTGTTACGCTGCTAATTGGTGGCGGATTGGTAGCATTCGGAATCATGCAAGGAGGGGCTTATCAGGAAGCCCTAGCTCGGTATGATGAAGCTAAAAGCCAAGTTCAAGATCACGCTAGCAGTCGGCCATTTCCAACGAAGGTCAACCGTGACGAACGCAAAAAGGAAATTACTGCTTATCGTGGGAGAGTGGAAGGATTGCAAAATGCCTTGCTAACATTCCGGCCTGAAAGTTTGAACAACATCGCTCCTTCCGAATTACAGGATCGTTTGGTGAATAAAGCGAGTGAGTTGAGGGCTCTATTCGATGAGAAGAGAATGGATTATCCTGAACAGTTCGCGTTAGGGTTTGAAGGTTATAAGGATGAGCTGGCAGATTCTAATGCGACGGGGAAGTTGAACTATCAGTTGGAGGCGATGGACTGGTTGTTTCGAGAGCTTGTTGACTCTGGAGGCTACGAAGTGATTAATGTGCGGAGAGAATCAATTCCTTCCGAAGGTGGAATTGATTGGGTAGAGTCCTTAGGCAACAAGCCTGTTCCGATTGCCCAAAGTATGCCTATTGAGCTCACTTTTTTTGCGGATGAGGAGTCAACGCAAGATTTCATCAACCGTATTTCTTCGGCGAGCGAGTATTTTTTCGCGATTGATATGATTCGTGTGGAGAATGCGGTCGATGGGCCTCCTGTTCGTGAACAGGCAGGCTTTGAAGAAGAGGAGGCAGAGGAGGAAGCAGATTCCGGAGGAGGCGGGGGAGCATTTGGTGATGTTTTCGGTGATGCTTTCGACGATGACGAAGAAGAGGAAGAGCAGCCTGTTGTCGAGGAAGTAGCGACAGTCGATGAAAGTCGGATTTTGGGGCAGATCTTGGGAGGCGAGGCCTTGCAGGTTGGTTTGCAGTTGCGGCTTATGCTGTTCACTGATGGGGAAGAAGTTGCCATTCCCACGTTTGATTAGAGAGAGAGGAACATTGTGAAAGGAAGTTACGAAAAGATTTTGTTAGGGGTTGGAGCGGTCATAGCGGTCGCGATGATCGTTCTTGGTGTCATGGGTTTGGGCTCTGTTGAGGAAGATTTTACAGCAGCCAATGAAAGGAACTACCCAGCGGAAGCGATTGCTGGGGCAACTACTGTAGAGGCAGCAGGGGAAACCTTGAGGGCTCCAGTTGCTCTCTTGGATAAAAAAACGATCAAAGGTCGAGAAGTCGGAATGTTTATTGGTGTTCCTTTATTTGTCGAGAAAGGGAAAGATGATGTTGTCGATTTAGCCAATACTGATACCCCAGCGGTCCATGCGCCTATTCCGAATCTTTGGTGGCTGGAGCAAGGAATCGACCCTGGTTTTGCTAATTCGCCCCAGCGGGATGAGGATCAGGATGGTTTTTCAAACTTGGAGGAATGGGAGGCGAAGACTGATCCAACAGACTTGGAGTCATTTCCGTCGCTTTTTAATAAGGTTGAGTTGTCGCAACTGGTGGAGGAACCTTTTTATTTGCGCTTTTCGAATTTCGGAGCGGCAGGACTCAACTTTCGAGGAGTTGGCATGGCCGGAGGTAGTCGGGCAGACCTCAAGCTGCCTGCAGGAGCAGCGGTCAAACCGGGAGAACTTTTTTTTCCGGATGGTCCTTATGCTAATCGCTTCAAATTCGTAGAGCTTTTTCAGAAGAACGTCCGGAACATTCCTCGGGATTTCGCTAAGGTTGAAGATCAAAAAGATGGGAAAAAAGGACGGATGTATGAGATTGCTTCGAATAATCGCGGTGAACAACAGATCAAGGATTATACGGCCCGCCTTTATCTCAATACGCCTGCCTTGAAAGGTGAAATTTTTGATGTTCAAGAGGGGACTGCCTTCTCGCTTCCTTATTCAGCTGACGCAGCCGTGAAACCTTATGTATTCAGTGAAGTTAAGGATGACGGAAACACAGTTGTTCTTCTCTGGAATGACAATGGAGAAATGAAAACGCGCGAGCTGAGAGTCCCTTAATTGTTGGCTTCGACCTCGTTGGAAAGATTTCGCTTCACAAACGACCCAAAAATCAGGATTTTACACTACACCACTACCATGCAGCACACCACAACGCGCGCTCTCGCAAGGTTCTTCGTAATGAGCTTGGCGGCATTTAGCTTCGCCGGCACGGCATCCGCCCAATACGGAGGACTACTTGAACAAGAGCGTCTTCGCAGACAAGCCGCCACACAAGAAGCCGTGGATTTCTTGATGGAAGGACGGAAAGAATACGCCGGCAAGAATTTTGAGAAAGCGGTTCAGCTTTATCGCGACGCACTCAATCGCTTGCCCAACGGACCGAATACCGAAGCCCAGCGTCGTGAGATTGCGGCGCATCTCGCTGACGGAAGTGTTGCTTTAGCACAGCAGTATCGCAGAACTGGAAAGTCTGAGGAAGCCAAACGCCTGTTGGATGATGTCCTTCTTGCAGATCCTAATAATTACCAAGCTCAGAAGTCCCGTGAGTATTTCGACGACCCGATCCGGACAAATCCTTCCTTGACCTATGAGCATTCGCAGAATGTGGACGAAGTTCGTCGTCTTTTATATCAGGGTGAAGGTTTTTATAACTTAGGCGATTACGACAGTGCAGAGAAGAAATTCCGAGCTGTGCTTCGAATCGATAAATACAACAAAGCGGCTCGTCGTTGGTTAGAACGCTGTGCTCAGATTAAGGCCGATTATTATCGAGCTGCCTATGACGAAGCTCGAGCGCAGTTGTTGATGGACGTGGATAAGGCATGGGAACTGTCCGTTCCTCCTGAAACACAAGAGCTTTTGTTTCCGGTTGGAAACGAAGGTGGCGGTAACTTTAATCAGCAAACAATTCTCAATAAACTTCGTCAGATAGTTATCCCAATTGTTGACTTTCAAGGTACTCCTCTGGAAGAGGCTATCGAGTATCTTACGCAAAAGTCGATTGAGCTCGACTCTGACCCCAATCCAGAAACCAAAGGGATTAACTTTGTTGTCGAGCGTGGATCAGTCACGCCTTCCGGTGGTGGAGGCGTCGATGACCTCGACCAAGGAGGTTTGTTGTTAGCTGATGACCCTGGTGGGAAGGTGATTGAAAATCTTCGGCTGAGAAACGTTCCTTTGGGCAATGTGTTGGATTTTGTTTGTCGAATGACAGGGCTCCGCTACCGAGTTGATGAGTATGCAGTTACGCTACTTCCTCTCGGTGGGGGTGGAATCGAAGACTTGATTACAAGAACATGGACTGTCCCGCCAACATTCCGCACAGACCTCGAGGGTGAAGGTCCGAGTGGCGGAGGGGGCGGAGAAGTCGATCCATTTGCCGACAATTCCGGAGGACTCGGCGGCGCTGGTTTGACTGCCCGCCGGAGTGTTGCGGAACTTCTGGGTGACAGCGGCGTTGAGTTTCCATCTGGAGCAAGTGCGCGCTACATACCTTCTTCTTCTAATCTCATTGTTAAGAATACAGTGTCCAACTTGGACCTTGTTGACCAAATTGTGGAAGGGTTGCGTGGGAAAACCCCCAAACAAATTCGAATTGTTACGAAGTTCGTTGAAGTTTCCCAAGAGAACACTGATGAACTTGGTTTTGACTGGCTTGTAACTCCCTTCCGCTACTCTAGTCGCTATTTCGCAGGCGGAGGTGTTCAAGGTAACGGTGCCACCCGAACAAGCGGAGACTTCATTCGCTCGGTTGGAGGAAATAATTTTCCCGGAATTAGTACAGATACGACAGAGGCAATCCGGAGTGGCACGGTGACATCGGGCCTGAGGTCCGGTGATACTGCGATTGCTCAAAATAACATCGATGCGGTGTTGAATAATCCCAATAGGACTGCTCAGACAAATACTGTAGCTCCAGGAATTCTTTCTCTGACAGGTCTTTTTAACGCAGGCCAAGTTCAGTTCATTATGCGTGGTTTGGCGCAAAAGAAGGGTGTTGATATCATGACTGCGCCGAGTGTTATCGCGCGCTCGGGTGAGACTGCGACTATCGAAATCATTCGTGAATTTATTTATCCAACTGAATATGAACCACCCGAATTGCCGAACCAAGTTGGTGCAACTGGTGGTCTCGGTGGGGGCGGCTCGGGTATTTTCCCTGTTACTCCGTCGACACCGACTGCGTTTGAAACACGTAATACAGGTGTCACTCTTGAAATTCAACCAACCATCGGTGCTAGTGACTATGTGATCGACCTTCGCTTTGCCCCTGAGATCGTTGAATTCGAAGGCTTCATTAACTATGGAAGTCCAATTACCTCCCCCGCGACGGACGCTCTAGGGTCGCCTACGACGGTGACGATCACCGAAAACCGGATTGAAATGCCGGTCTTTGCTAGCAGACGCGTGAACACCGGACTGACTATTTATGATGGTCACACGGTTGCTGTTGGTGGATTGATGCGAGAAGATGTCCAGAGAGTCGAAGATAAAGTACCCATTCTAGGTGATTTGCCTTGGATTGGTCGATTGTTCCAGAGTGAGTCAGAGAGCAGAATTAAGAGCAACTTGATCGTCTTTGTTACTGCCGAGATTATTGATGCGACAGGGCGTCCAATTCGAGGTGCTGTAGGAACTGAACCAGCTGGACCCGAATTCGGAGGTAGTTCTGCACCGGCTTCAATGGATGCGGGAGTTCTTCCAGCTCTCTAGAGAGCTCCGCTAGTTTGAGTCTATATTCGAAAGTCTGATGGCAGGGGTCATCAGACTTTTGTCTAGATTGTCGGCTGTCTTTAAAACTTATGATCACCTTGGTTCTGACCGGCGGCGTTGCTAGCGGAAAATCTACGCTTTCCCAGAGATTGGCTGAGGCAGTGGAAGGAGTCGTCCTCTTTGATAGTGACGAGGAAGTCAGTAAATTGCTGAGAACCGAGTGGGTCATCGAGCAGATTGGCAATTCATTAGGACCGCAGGTTATCGATGGAGATACTGTTGATAAAGCTGCACTGAGAGAGCTCATTTTTTCTGAAGATGACGCACGGAGTCGTCTTGAAGAAGTTTTGCATCCGCTCGTGCGGAGCCGCTATGGAAACGAATACAGAAATGCGTTGCGAGAGGGGGCCAGTGTTTTCCTTGCAGAGATTCCACTCTTTTTTGAAGGCAGGGCCAAATGGGGTCAAAATGCGGTAATAGCTGCTTCATGCGAGCCGGATGATCAGCTTAAGCGTCTTCAGGAGAGGTCGGGAATCTCGCCTGAATTGGCCGAACAAATTATCAATAGTCAGATGACTGTTCATGAAAAAGCTGACCGTGCGGACCACGTTTTTTGGACTTCCGGGAGTGAAGCTTTTCTTATGGAGCAACTTGAGGTGTTTTGTGGGACTTTGAAAGAATGGGTGGCTGCTGATTTGGAAAAGCTGGGTCCTCGTCCTTCGTTCGAAATTCCTGAAACAGCCAGTTTGGCAGAACTCCGGGAGAAACCGCTTTCAGAGCTGTTGCTGATGGCTAAAGAACTTAAAGTAAGAGGTATCGGTGGTGAAAAAGGGCAGTTGGTTTTCGATGTTTTTCAGAAGCTGGCTGACTTTGGGAGTGACTTGGTAGGCGAAGGAGTAGTCGAAAAGACGAAAGACAGTTTTGGAATGATTCGCGAGCCTCGCAGAAGTTTTCGCCCTAGCCCAGATGACGTTTATCTAGGGGCTGGAGCTATGAATGAATTTGGCATTCGCTCGGGTCATCTTGTGAAAGCACGAGTTCGCGCCCCGCGAGGAAGGGATAATTATCTTTCAGTCAATGAACTGATTGAAATTGAAGGGATCGAGCTTTCCGATTTTGAGACGAGTCCGGAATTCGATGATTTGACCTCTGAGTTTCCTTTGGAGCGTTTTCACCTCGAAACAGAGGAAGAAAGTGATCTTGCAGTTCGCTTGGTCGATTTGATAGCGCCGCTTGGAAAAGGACAGCGCGGATTGATCGTTGCACCACCGCGAGGCGGAAAAACAATTTTACTCAAGCAGATTGCGCGTGCGATTCAATCCAATCATCCAGAAACAGAGTTAATTGTATTGTTATTGGATGAACGTCCGGAGGAAGTCACGGACTTCGAGGACACGGTGGAGGCTAAAGTTTACAGCTCGACTTTTGATGAGACCTCGAAACGTCATGCACAGGTTTCTGATCTCGTATTGGAGAGGGCTAAGCGCCTTGTTGAGGGAGGTAAAGACGTCGTCATTCTTTTGGACAGCTTGACGCGGCTCGCCCGTGGATACAACAACGCGGCATCCGGAGGGCCGATTGGCTCGGGCGGGATGAACCCAAATGCTCTCGCCAAGGCAAGGAAGTTCTTTGGGGCTGCAAGAAACGTGTCTGAGGGAGGGAGTTTGACCATTCTGGCAACTTGCCTGATCGAGACTGATAACCGAATGGACGACGTCATTTTCGAAGAGCTCAAGGGTACTGGGAATATGGAAATCCGACTTGACCGAGACCTCGCTGAACGGCGGGTCTTTCCGGCAATCCACATTCCTCAGAGTGGGACTCGAAATGATGATCGACTTTATCATCCTGAGGAGCTGCCGAGAGTTGTGGAAATTCGACGATTTTTGGCATCGATGCCAGTTGGGGAAGCCATTGAGACGCTGATGAAGCAGCTCAAGGCAACGAGAACGAATGCAGAATTTCTAATGAAGGGACTTCG